>JASFSK010000212.1:0-7496 GCA_050114455.1 Desulfobacterales bacterium
TTTGAACCGGTCGCCACTCCAATTCTTTTTTTAGCTTTTTGTGTGAGACACATAAAAATTGATAGCTTGAAATGGAATCCAAAAGGTCCAAACTATCCACCGGATCAACAGATAGATGGTCAGGGGGTGTGCTTCTTAGTTCATTAAACGCTGAAGAAAGGTTGTTGACTTCTTTGCCGAGTGCTTCTGATAATTCGCTGACATTCAACTTCTCTGGTGATATCAAATACAGCGTATTGACCTCGGCTTTGGCTCTTTGGGAAAAGAGGTACTGGGATTGATTCAGTTCATAGGTAATTGCCTGGAGATTGTCGGGCGAGTCAACCGGCAGATCAGCAAGTGGGATACTGCGCGAGAATAGAAAATTTCCTTCAAAAAAAAAGTATAAATGGTAAACATTGTGCTGAAGCTCGATCAAGCATTTACCGCCCTCGTCGAAATCGGGCACCATTTGACGGATTTTAGATCCCCTAATTAGGGCAGGCGAAGTTATGCGGTGCGGTGTCAGGCTGAACCGGGATAGTGCCCGGTATAATTCAAAAAATTTGGAATCCTGTAGAAAGTAGGCATACAACCATCGCTCTTTTTTCGCCCGTTGGTAGGGGATGCTGTCAAAAAAATGTTTGACTTCGGAAAGCTGCGGATACTGTGCCAGCAGCTTTCTTTCGATAAAAGCATCCACCAAAGATTTTTTGGTTGATTGAAACTTATAAATGTCATTCCCAAACCAATAATCCGGCACGATTAACAGTTTATTTATCCGATGTTTGGTTGAAAAGGGGATTGGATCCGAATCGGAATTTTCCAACAGCAGGTCGGCAAGTTTAACGCTGTCCACCGCTTTTTTTCTACCGCGCCGATCTACCTGGACAAATAAAAGCTGACCGTTGTCAACAATGGTAATAAGTTTATTTTGTTTTTTTAATCTCATCGGTTGTTTGTCAAGATACAAAGAAAATCTACCCATTTTCTGCAAAATATATGCCATTTTTTGGTGTCAATTTCGATCCACTGGTGATGGAAAAAAAGCAGCTTCGCTTAAAGTAACCCACCCTGCCACTGCACACCGGTTCTTTAATTCCTGGCAACTGGCGCATAGTGCTATCTTGTTAAAATCTCCATTTGGGCCAAAAGGATGCCAGCCGGTGCCGTTGGTTTCGATTATCCGAATTTTCAACTTGAGGAGTCAAAATTATGACTAAAAAGAGGCGCTGCTCCAAATCCACGCCTTAAGGATTTTGGGGTGTTGGCTTTGAGTAGACTATTTATGCGGTGACTGGGATTTACGGCGATGGTTGATTCTTTTTCCAAATGCGATACTCTTTAATTTCATTCTTCAAAGAATTCATTATGGTGGTTAAGACGGCCAAATCGTCCAAGTAGCCGATTACTGGTATGAAATCCGGGACTAAATCTGCTGGCAGAATAAAATAAAGCAATCCACCGCCGATCATGGCCACATTCGTCGTGGGTATTTTGTAATTTCCGTTTACGGCATCTTTAAAGAGTGCATAAAGCACCTGCACATTTTTTAGAGCCGATTTGAAGGCTGGATAGGCTTTCCCAAGCTTATCTTTGATGATGTCATCATTTATATACGCGTTGAAATCTTTTCCGTCCGTATAGTGAAGCATTCGATCGTAGTTTTTACGCTGTGCCGGATCCCCTAATATCTGAAAGGCCTGGTTCAAAATCTTGGTTTTTTCTTCGGCCTCTTCAACACGGTCCGGATTTTTGTCAGGATGCCATTCTTTGATCTTTGCCAGATATGCTTGCTTTACAGTTTGCCGGTCAGCCCCTGAACTTATCCCAAGTAACTCATAATAATTGCAAAATTTGTCGAAGTCGTTATTCATTGTGGTTTTCCGAATCTAATGTCGTAACCCATTACAATCCAGTGCGCCGGTTGGTCACATAGGCTACCACTTCACTGGTAGACAGGCGACGGCTTCCAGGTCCGACTCGGATGTAGAATTCTTCTTCCTTACTGATTTTAAGAAAAACAATATAACGGCATGTTCCCTGGTTTGCGCTTTCATTTCAGTCATAATCTAGCATCCACATCCAAAACATCGGTCATTTTGTTCCATTGGCTAAACTTCATATGAAAAATAACACATTTTTGCAACCAATCGATTCGTACATTATTGGCCCGATAGTCGAGTGAAAATTTTTATAAAATATCTTGCAGTCTTGAAAAAATCGCTATATTCTTGCTCGGGCGGGTGTAATCTTTTAAGTTTGATAGAAGCAATTCATGTTTTCTTTGATAAACCAAGGAGGTGCCAAGTTGGATTTTGGAATAAGTGGAAAAATTGCTCTGGTGACGGCGGCAAGCCGTGGGCTGGGACGGGGTTGCGCCCAACAGCTGGCCGCTGAAAAGTGTCGGGTAGCGATCTGCTCCCGTGACAAAACCGCCGTAAAAATTGCAGCCGAAGAAATTTCAGCCCAAGCCGGCAGCGAGGTATTGGGATTTAATGCCGACATGAGCCAGGTTGATAATATCAGCCGCCTGCTTGATGACGTCAGGCAGTCATTGGGAGAGCCTGACATTCTGGTGACCAATGCGGGCGGACCACCACCGGGAACATTTGACAGCACCGCCCTGGCTGAATATGAAAAGGCATTGAATCTTAATTTGATGAGTGCCGTGCATCTGATTCATGGCGTGGCTCCGGCCATGAAAACCAAAGGCTGGGGACGGATTATAGCCATCACCTCAATTTCGGTCAAACAGCCTATTGGCAATCTATTACTGTCCAATATGGCACGGGCCGGTCTGACTGGTTTTTTGAAAACGATCGCTACGGAATTGGCACCCGATGGAATAACCGTCAATGCGCTGCTTCCGGGCACCCACAAAACATCGCGAATAGAGCAGCTAGTGCAACATCGTGCCGACCAAGAGAATAGGTCACACGAGGAAATCATTCAGGAGATGATGTCGGCGAATCCCAGCAATACCATTGGTGATCCATTTGATTTCGGCGCTGCTGCTGCTTTCCTGGCCAGTGTGCAGGCGCGATATATTACGGGTCAAAACTTGCTGATTGATGGTGGAAATTACCGCGGGCTGCTTTAAGCCGCAATGGAATGCGGAAATGATTATTTTCTTTCAAAGGGAGAAGTAACATGTTTTGTAAAAAAGACACCGGTAAGACCCGGCAAGTTTTAAACGGAGTTGATTTAACGACCCTGGTTCATGGGGACAAGACCCTAATGGCCCAATTCAACATAGCCAAGGGTTCCGTAATCCCGGTGCATTCCCATCCCCATGAACAAACCGGATTTTTGATTTCCGGCAAGCTGCGTTTCAATGTCGATGGAGAGATATTTGATGAAGAACCCGGCGACAGTTGGTGTCTGCCCGGCGGTGTCGAGCATTCGGCCGAAGCGTTGGAAGATTCGGTGATCATAGAAGTTTTTTCACCGGTTCGCGAAGATTACCTGCCCTGAAAAAAGTTAAAATGCTGCCGGGGCCTTTAAACACAAGGCCCACCGGCATCGCCTTCATGACCTTCTCGTCCATCTGACCTGATTTCAAACCTTTATTGAATGTTTCAGGATTCTATCTGCCAGACTAGATTTTAAAAACCAGCGGCCACCAGCAGAAAAGGTCCGGGCTCCAATCGGGGGCAATCCCCATACCTCAACCTTTCCGATGTTGCCTGATTTGCTCTCTGGGGTCCGAATGGCATTGAAATATTTAAGTTTTCCATTTCAATGCCGATAATCGATTTGATAGACCAATTCTAATCAGATTTTAGAAAATTTATCAGTGCAATTCAGAATCATCGGTGGAAAAATATAGGATTGAGTATGAAAATTAGAACGATTTTAGTGATTGAGGACAATCCGTTGAATATGAAGCTTGTGAAAGGTCTCCTAAAAATAGGAAATTATCATATGCTGGAAGCCAATGACGCCGAATCCGGAATCCAGCTTATTCGCGAGCAGCAACCCGATCTGGTCCTGATGGACATCCAGCTTCCCGGTATGGATGGTTTGGCCGCAGCCAAGATCCTCAAAGAGGATTCCGACTTGAAAGATATTCCCATCGTGGCGCTAACCTCATATGCCATGCAAGGGGATAAAGAAAAGGCTTTAGAAGCAGGTTGCTCGGGATATATCGCCAAACCTATCGATACCAGAAAGTTTCTGGAGACCCTTGCCCAATATCTCGAAAATGAAAATCCAAAAGTGAATCTTGAAAGAATGACAAATGAGTGCTTGGCACCAAATTAATTTGTTTCTTTCAGCTTAACCCGATATTTTTGTAGAAATTCAACTGGCTGGTAGGAAAGCTTGGCTTTGCGAAGGCCTGGATCGTTCAAATCCTGTTCCCGGTTTACCTGCAAAAAATCTCTGGCCGAATGGGCCAGAAACATTTGGTTGATGGCCTGGTAGACGCCTTTATACTGGGTGTCTCCCTTTTCAAAATGGATGACGACAGTCTCTTCGGTTAACGCTTCGGCAACCGTATATGCCACCATGGCCCCTTCCACCAGAAGAGCACCGCCCAGGGTGCTGCTGAGCTGATTCCAGCTTTGAAATATTCTGGAGATGGATTTATTTTCCGCTGAAAGGATCTCAGACGACTCACAATCCCGCCAGGTACACCAGTCATCTTGCATGGCCATGGCCTGTTCGATCATGTCCGGCTCAAAAGGCACGTACGAATACGAGTATTTTTTGACAAACTGGTTTAACAGGTTCTTTTTTTTGTGATATCGATTACCTTTTAACCCGGTCAAATCTTCTACGTCATAAATATAATCCCAATGACCTCTTTCCTCCTCAACTCCTACCAGGCCTCCGAGTTCTGACCGCCAGGTTTCAACGAGTTTTTCCGGAATACGAATAAATGAAGATGGTGAGATTTCCCGATCTTTAAATTCAGCCTTCCAGTCGATCTGATCCCAGCAACCAATAGGGGCCCAAAATTCCTCGTAGGGTTTGGTTTGCCGGATCCAGACAAGATTATCTTCCCAAGCCCAGCACAGTCCGTATTCGTCCGCCCAGGCCCAGAGATTTAAAAAACTGTAGTCCGAAGCTACCTGGGGACAACTTTTCAATAATTTAAAATAGTCTGTTTGCCTATCCAGGCTGATAGGTTCAAAAATCAACTTTTATTTTCTCCCGCTTCCGGCACATTATGATTTGTAACCGGTAAGGAATTGTCATGGTTTGTTCAGGACCTTGACATACTCCTTGCCTGCCTCGTAGGCCTCGTCAAGATATTCGGGAAATTTCAAAACATCGCCTTCAAAATCAAGCCCTCGATATAAAAGTGCTTTCCAGAGTTCCATATCGATCGTATCAAAAAAATATCTCATGCTGAGAAGTATACCATCAAAGAGTTTCTTTCCCTTGGTGGCGCCAACCGAAATTAGAAGCCCTTTACGCCGTATTTTTGGAGGATTGATGGGGGTCTTGTCAATCCAGTATTTTTTTACCCAAAGGGATTGAAATCGATCCATGAGAATTTTGGTATGCGCACTTACGGTATAAAAAAAGACCGGAGACGCCAAAATTAAACCGTGAGATGACAGAATCTGATCCCGGGCTTTTTGAAAATCATCTTTTAGCCTGCATTCCCCTGATTTAGTACAGCCAAAAATCTCAAGGCAAGGAGACATCTTCAAATCTCGTAGAACGATTTCACTCACTTGAGCTCCGGAGTCCTTGGCACCATCAACTGCCCTTTTTAGTAAGGTCGCTGTGTTTCCCTTGCGCCGCGGACTCCCATAAATGGCAACTATTTTTATATCTTTCACTGCTTTCCTCTATATCTCGAGGATCAACCCGATGGGGCAATGATCCGATCCTAAAATGCTGTTGTCAATGAATGCTTCTTTCACCCAGCCATTTTCGATGATGTCTTTGGTTACGAAAAAGTAATCTATGCGCCATCCTACGTTCCGATCTCTGGCTTTAAACCGGTAAGTCCACCATGAGTATTTAACAGTATCCGGGTGATAATAGCGAAAGGTGTCTGTATACCCATTTTCGATAATACGATCGAGCCAGTCCCGTTCAATTCGCAGAAAGCCGGACGTTTTTTCATTTGGTTTCGGGTTCTTTAAGTCAATTTCATTATGTGCCGTATTGTAGTCGCCGGTAATGATAAGGCTTTTGCCTTGTTTCCGGTACTCATCGGTATAGCTGAAAAAGGCTTCATAGAAATCTAATTTGTATTGCAGCCGTTCTTCGCTCATCTGGCCGTTGGGAAAATACACATTAAAAAAAACGAAATCATCAAAATCCATTTCTACGATGCGACCTTCGTTGTCGAATCTGGGTTCACCAATTCCGTGTCTAACGTTTTTTGGCGTTATCCGCGCATAAACAGCAACTCCGCTGTACCCCTTTTTTAGCGTGGCATGGCTCCAGTGCGATTCATATCCTTGAATGCATTTCATCTCATCGGTAAGTTGAGGCTCCTGGAGTTTGATTTCTTGCAACGCAAATATATCCGCGTCCATATTTGTAAATGAGTTAAAAAAATCTTTTTTGATGACCGCCCGCAGACCATTGACGTTCCATGAGATCAACTTAATCCTTTTTTTGGCTTTGGTCATAATTTTACCCCGATTTTTTACCCACCAGCGTGCGGATCCGATCGACTGTGTCATTGTCACCTGCATTTTTTATAACCGAGAGGATCGAGAGGAAACACTCTCTGATGATTGCTGTTTTGGGACGGGATGAGTCCATTTGAGCATCAATGGTTTTTAGATCGGCCATCAGCTCGGTAAGCGTATCAAAGTCCTGGCCCAAAGACCCGGCTTGGTTTTTCAGTTCGGAAACCATTTTCTCGACTGCCTGTCTGCCGGTCGGGTCTATAAGAGGAGAATCATCTAGCACCGCAAATTCATCACCGGCATCTGACGCGGGCTCAGTTAATTTCCTGGCCATCTGTGATCCATCCGCACTGATTCCGATGCCACCGGAAAGTGATTTAATCTCCACCAACATACAACCAATTAGGTTTTGAGCCAATGAAGAAGTGGCATCCCGCTCAAGTCCCAACTGGTCACCAATATCGTACATTGAAACCTGAGCAGTCGGATCGCCTTGGGTCTGCTCATAGAGTTGGATCAGAAATTGCTGGCCGGCTTCATCGATTTCATCTGATTTCATCATTGTTTTTATCCGTCGACAACCTCCTGGATGGCGCTTCTGATATCTGGGTAACGAAATGAAAATCCGTTTTTCATCAGTCGATCCGGGATGGCGCGTTGACTACCTAAAAAAACCCCACCGAATTCTCCCATTACCATGCGAACCATAAATGCCGGTGCCGGCATAAAGGTAGGCCGACCTAAAATTTCTCCCAGGGCCTTGGTCAATTCCCGATTTCGGACCGGATTGGGAGCGCAGAAATTAAGAGGACCGCTGACATTTTGATGCTCCAATATGAACGAAATCGCTGCCATGAGGTCTTCCAAATGTATCCACGGAAACCATTGATTTCCGCTGCCCACGGCACCGCC
>JASFSK010000213.1:0-7493 GCA_050114455.1 Desulfobacterales bacterium
GGTCAGTACGACAAAATTTTCAACAAATGGTTTGGGTCATATTAGGCCCTTAGCAGGGGTTATCTGACAACGGGTTGTAAGTTATGATTTGAGGTTTCAGGTGTCAGTGTTCAGGTTTCAGTAATAAAAATTTTAAATAGCAAAACACAAATACCAAAAAAATCACAATAACCGAAATTCAAAATTCAAAACAATTGGCTTTTGATCTTATTTGAGATTTAGGCATTAAAGTTTGGAATTTATTTGTAATTTGGTGCTTCTGGTTTGGTGCTTCTGGCTTTGTCGGGTTTAGACCCTTATCGATTCTTTCTGAAAATATGTTTCAATGAATCCAAGATGTCAGCAACTATCATTTAAATGGCAAGCCGAAAATCTCTGCGGTGCGATTTCTTTGAGCGCCGGCACTTCTTCTCTGCAGCGACGCATGGTATGAGGACACCGCGGGTTGAAATGGCAGCCAGACGGCGGATCAAGGGGCGAAGGAATTTCTCCTTTGACAGGCGTAAATTTGGTATCTCGGGATTCCAAACGCGGCACTTCGCGCAACAGGGCTTGGGTGTAAGGGTGGTTGGGCTTTTCGAAAAGCGCTTCCGTAGTGGCTGTTTCCACCACCCGGCCCAGGTACATTATGACAATTCGGTCGCTGATATGTTCAACGACCCCGAGATCATGGCTGATGAACAGATAGGTGAGGTTGAGTTCTTCGCGAAGTTTCATAAAAAGATTCAGGATCTGAGCTTGAATAGACACATCCAATGCCGCCACCGCTTCGTCACAAACGATGAATTCGGGATTTACCGCCAATGCCCTTGCAATTCCAATCCGTTGCCGCTGGCCACCTGAAAACTGATGCGGATAGCGCTGTTTAAAAACAGGATCCAGACCACACCGCAGCATAACCTTATTCAGATATGCATCCAAATCCCTGCGTGGGACAATGCCATGGACCACGGGTGCATTGCCGATAATGTCACGAACCCGTTTGCGGGGATTCAGTGAAGCAAACGGATCCTGGAAGATCATCTGGATGTTGAGGGCGAATTTTTTGTATTGCTCGGGCGACATTTGCGCCACGTCGTTTCCTCTGTAAAAGATCGCGCCCTCGCTTTGAGGAAGAATGCCCGCTACCATTCTGCCCAGGGTAGACTTGCCGCATCCCGATTCACCGGCAAGCCCCACCACTTCTCCCTCAAAAATGTTCAAGCTGACATCGTCGACCGCGTGAACAACCTCCTCGCGAATGTCGGCACCCAATTTTTGGGCAATTTTTCCCGCCAAATCCAGTCTTTTCACAAATTGCTTAGAAACCATCTGCAAACGGATAAGGGGCGGTTTGCTGATAGGATAATTCATGGGGCCTCGTTGACAAGGGGGTGAAAACAGCGAATCCGACGTCCCGGCACCGGACGGGTGATTTCAGGTGTTGCCAGACAGGTTGTGTCGGCACGCGGGCAGCGCTCGCGGAATGCACAGCCTTGCGGCAGGTTCAGCAACGAGGGTGTCATGCCCGGAATCTGGTAAAGAGCGCTGCCACGCTTGTTGCGGCTGGGCACCGAGCCGATAAGTCCGCTCGCGTAAGGGTGCAGCGGCCGGTCCAGAACGTCGTTGATGCTTCCTTGTTCGACAATTCTCCCGGCATACATTACACTGATATTATCGGCTAGGCCGGCAACCACGGTTAAATCATGGGTAATCCAGATCAAAGCGGTTCCCGTTTCCCGACAAAGTTTCTGGGCTTCGTACAGAATCTGGGATTGAATGGTGACATCCAGGGCCGTTGTCGGCTCATCGGCAATGATTATGTCGGGCTTGTTCAACAATGCGATGGCAATGGCCACCCGTTGTCGCATGCCTCCGGAGAACTGGTGCGGATAGGCTTTCAGACGCTCATCCGGCGAGGCGATACCAACCAGACCCAGGGCATCCCGTGCGCGCTGCCGTGCGGTTTTCCGATCCACTTTTTCATGGGTTAAAATTGCCTCGATCATTTGGGTATCAATTCGCAGAACCGGGTTCAGCGTCATCATGGGATCCTGGAAGATCATGGCAATGCGCGATCCACGCAGTGCCCGCCAGTCATCCTCGGACAGCGATACGATATCACGCCCATCGAACAGGATGCGCCCCCTGACGATGCGACCCGGGGGATCCACCAGGCCGAGTATCGAAAACCCGGTCACCGATTTTCCCGAACCGGATTCGCCGACCAAACCGAGGATTTCCCCGCGCTTGACGGTGAAACTGACATCATCCACCGCCTTAACAATTCCGTTTTTCATGAAAAAATGGGTGTGGAGGTTTTCGATGGCCAGAATATCCGCGGCATGACTCATTTCTGTAACCTCGGATTAAGCACATCGCGCAGTTGATCGCCGACCAGATTGATGCTGACGATAGTGATCAGCAGGGCCACGCCGGGAAAGAAACTGATCCAGTATTTGCCGCTGAGCATATATTCAAACCCATTGGAAATGAGCAATCCCAGAGACGGCTCGGTAATCGGCAAGCCGATACCCAAAAAGGAAAGGGTTGCCTCCAGAGCAATGGCATGGGCAACCTGGACGGTGCCGACCACAATCAGCGGCGGCAGACAGTTCGGCAGAAGTTGGCGAAACACAATCCGGCGGTGGCTCAAAGCCAAACAGACAGCGGCCTCGATATATTCCTTGCGCCGCTCGACCAGGGCCGTACCACGAATGGTTCTTGCATAATAGGCCCATTGGGCCGCCACCAGAGCGATAATGATCTTGTCCACCCCCTGCCCTAAAATGGCCAAAAGCACCAGGGCGATTAAAATGGAAGGAAAGCTGAGCTGGATGTCCACCACGCGCATGATCAGGGTATCCGTTCGTCCACCGAAATAGGCCGCAATTAGCCCCATAGTGCCGCCAAACATCAATGCCAGCAGGGCGCTCATAGCGCCCACGCCTAAACTGGTGCGCAATCCGTAAAAGATTCCGCTCAGCATATCGCGCCCCTGGTCGTCAGTGCCCAGCCAGTAGGTGTAGCCGCCCATCATACTCGTCTTGCCTGGCTCCAGGCGGCCATCCAAAATATCCAGTTGGGCGAGGTCGTAAGGATCCTGAGGCGAGATATAAGGGGCAAAGACGGCCACGAAAACAATACCAAAAAAAACTGCCAGTCCCAACAGGGCCAAACGGCTTTCAGAAAAATCCGATATAAAACGGCGCAGCGGGGTCTCGACGGAGGCGCCGGATCCATTCTCAGCAGAAATTTTTGTATGTTCAACAGGTGGCGTCATGCCTTTAAATCTCCCAAGCGAACCCTCGGATCGAGAACCGAGTAAAGCACATCCACCACAAAATTAATTACGATGAACATTGTTACGGTAATCAGCAAATAGGCCACGATGATCGGCCGGTCAAGAACCCCAATTGAGTCAATGATCAATTTGCCCATACCCGGCCAGGCAAATATTGTTTCCGTCACCACTGCAAACGCGATCACATTACCCAGCTCCAGACCCAATACCGTTACCACCGGAATCAGGATATTCTTGAGAACATGCACTCCGATCACACGTGCATTGGAAAGCCCTTTAGCCCGTGCGAATTTCACGTAATCCAGCTGCAGGTTTTCACGAGTGCCGGCGCGGGTCAGACGAATCGTCAGGGAAAGCTTGAATAGTCCTAAATTAAGAGCAGGCAACAGAAGATGGGCGATACCATCTAAGGTGAGAAAGCTTACCGGCACGCCAAATAGGTCGACGGTTTGTCCGCGTCCCGAGGCTGGCAGCCAACCGAGCATCACTGCAAAAAACATGATCAGCATCAGTCCCACCCAGAATGTGGGCAGACTGAAGCCAAGAATGGACCCGCTCATGATGCTGCGGCCGATCCAGGTTTCGGATTTGATGCCCGCAATCATTCCGAGAGGTATGCCCAGCAATATCGCCAGGAGCAGTGCCCCGCAGGCAAGCTCCAGGGTGGCCGGCATACGCTGCAAAATCAACTTCAAGGCGGGCTCGTTGAAAACAAAGGAATTGCCCAGGTTGCCGCGCAGGGCATTGCTCAAAAAAATCCAATACTGCTCCCACATGGGCTTGTCAAGCCCCAGGGCTTTGACAGCATCCTCATACTCCTGGGGAGTTGCCTCCGGATTAATTAGGATATCGACCGGGTTGCCGATGGTGTAGACCCCGACAAACACCAGCAGGGACATAACCAGTAACACCACACTGCTTTGAAGACAACGACGGATGATAAATACAATCACAGGGTGTCACCTTGCACGAGGGTTTAACGGACGGTTGGTGCTTGTTGAAAATGCTTGTTCCTTAACCTTAACCTTGAATAAAAGGTCACCAAAATGACACGGTCTTTTTCATGCTTAGACGGCTGGCTTAGGTGGCCTGGATTCAACAGCAAACCGCAGAATATCGAATATCGAACCGCAAAATGACGAAGGGTGGATTTGCTAAGCTCAGCCGTTTTAAATTCGGTAGTATACCTTCCTTCAACATTCGACATTCATTATTCGATATTCGATATTCGCTTTTCCGTATAGGCAGTCCGCCGGATACAGGGATAGCGGGTCCCTGCACCCGCTATCCCGGATTGATCCCGCTTATTTGACTGTATGGACATCGAAGGCCAAGGTATTTCCATCGGTACGAGCTGTGTAGGAAAGGCCCTTTCGCATGGCCCAAATGTTGACCTGGTAATGCAACGGAATAATACCCACTTCCCGCATGGCGATCTCAGTGGCCTTAATCAGCAGGTTCTTGTGTTTCTCACGGTCAACGCTGCGCATGGCTTCTTCTAATGCTGCGTCCATCTCCTTGTTGGAAAACCGGCCGCGATTAGTGCCGCCATAACCGGCTTCCTTGTCATAGGTATGCAACAGCGCTCCCAGGGGCGAAGACGGCTCGCCGGTGCCGGCACCCCAGCCTACCAGCATGAGACTGAATTCAAGTTTGGTTCCTCGCGGAAAAAAGACGTTTTTAGGCATGGTGTCCACCTTGGTTTTAATGCCCACCCGGGTCAGCATTTGGGCCACGGCCTGGCAGATTTTGGCATCGTTGACGTACCGGTTGTTGGGGCCATGAATCGTTAACCCGAAACCATCGCCCCAGCCGGCTTCGGCCATGAGTTTTTTGGCGCCTTCCGGATCGTATTCAACTGGCTTCAAGTTGGGGCTGACTGCGAAAAATCCGTCCGGTAGCAGTTGGCCGGCGGCAATGGCATTGCCCTCCATTACCCTGGACACAATGGCCGGGCGATTGATAGCCATTGATATGGCCCGGCGGATGCGCACATCCTTCAACGGATTTTTGGTCATGGGATTGCCGTCGATATCGGTGACAAAAGGCGAAACATCACGGTCACTATCGATATGCAGATATATCAATCGGTTGGAGACCGATCTTTCCATGTTCAGCTTGGGATTTTTTTCCAATTTGGCGATATCGGCAGTCGGCACAAAATCGATGACGTCTACATCTCCGGCTAAAAGAGCTGCCACCCGGGCCGATGAATTGGAAACCGGCTTAACAATCACTTTCTCCCATTCAGGTTTTTCACCCCAATATTCATCGTTACGCGTATAGACGATACGGTCGCCCGGGATCCATTCCATGAACTTGTAGGGTCCGGTTCCCACCATGGCCTTACCTGAATTAAAATCCTTGGTGGCCGCTCCCTCAGCGTGCTTCTTAGAAATAATAGTGAACCCGGACATGTAGGTAGCCATTAGGGGAAAGGGATCGGCCGTTGACAAGTGGACGGTATGGGGGTCGACAATCTCGATTTTTTTAACGTGATTTATAAATCTCCCAAAAGATGACGGGCTGTTGGGTACGTTGGGAGCGCGCTCTAAGGTAAATTTGACATCTTCGGCTGTAAACGGAGAGCCGTCGTGAAACTTGACGCCCGGGCGCAGCTTGAATTCCCATGTCAGATCGCTGATTGGCTTCCAGGCAACCGCCAGGCCCGGTTTGAGGTTTTGTTTGTGATCCTGTAAGATCAGCGGGTCGAATGTGTATTTTGCCATCATGTTGTTGGGTGTCAGATTGTGGTAGTGCGGATCCATGGAACTGGGTTCGGCTTGCAAACCGATCTTCAGTTCGGTGCTTAGGCCCGCAACAGGTGCCAGCATAACCCCGGCGATGACCATCAGGATAAGCAAGTGTTGGGTTTTCATAACAGACCTCCTTTCTTGGTGATGAATAAAAAGCAATAAAAAAATTTCGGACAAAAGAATGAACTTGATTTACCTTCGGAGAAGTAGTATAGCGCAATTCCCTTTGTCAAGAACATTCTGGTTACCCGGGTCACGGGCTGTCGTTTTTGGGATTTTTGTTTGAAATGTGAGAGGAAAAACAATCAAATTGACTGAGCGAAGCGACACCCATCAATCTTTATTCTTCGATTCCGGCTTGCCCGGGTCAGGTTATCAGGAGACACATTGATCGTGACGATACCCCCCATCCTCAGCATTGAACTCACCCAAACGAACCCCCTAAAGCGAGGCCAAGCTTACGGCGAAGCTGCCCGGGGCAAAATTCATTCTATACTGGAAAAATACCGTGAAATTTTTCACGCCATCACCGGGGAGACATGGGCCGCAACCGTAGAACGCGGCAAATCATTTATTCCCGAGGCACAAGCCTTTGCCCCGGATCTAGTCGAAGAAATCAAAGGAATTGCTGAAGGCGCCGATCGGGCTTTTATGGACGTGTTTTTGCTGAATGCCCGTTCGGAAATTCTGTTCAGTCCCCAGGTCCTGGCCCAGGAATGCACCACTGTCGCGGCCTTGCCGGAAGCCACCACAAGCGGAGAAGTGCTGCTGGCCCAGAATTGGGACTGGTACAAGGAAGTCATTGATTGTCAGGTCATTCTAAAGATTCGACAATCTGAAGGAAAACCATCGCTAATCACATTTACCGAAGCAGGTCAGCTGGCCAAAATTGGAATGAACACCGCCGGCATTGGTCTGGTGGTGAATAATCTGGTGTCCGATCAGCCACGCGCCGGGGTGCCCTGGATATTCATGACCCGTCGGGTTTTGGAATCTTCCCATTTTGCCCAGGCCATGGGTTACGTCCTGAACACGCCCCGGGCCCATTCGATAAACTTCCTTATCGGATATGCAGATGGTGAAGCGGTCAATCTCGAAACTTCACCGGTTGAAGAGCATATTCTGTGGCCCGAGAACGGAAGTTTGGTCCACACAAACCATTACCTGCAGCCGGGGCAAAATTTCCGCGACCTGAAACCCCTGCGCGATCCCTATCTGTCAACGTATCTTCGCTTTGTTAGAACCCAAAAGGGCATGACCGCATCCACCGGCAGCATCGATGTCAACAGGATCCTCGCAATTCTCAGCGATCACATCGATCAGCCTTTTTCCGTATGCAGTCATGAAAATCCGGCAGTAGAGCCCCTTCGGCAGATAGTCACCTGCCTATCTATCATTATGAACCTGAGCCGGCGGCAAATCCATTTCACACCGGGCAATCCCTGCCAGGGTCA
>JASFSK010000214.1:0-7483 GCA_050114455.1 Desulfobacterales bacterium
GTTTTAACCGGAAAGGGGCTAAATTGGGGCGGCAGTCTGATTCGGCCGGAAGCAACCGGATACGGTTCGGTCTATTTTGCCGCCGAAATGATGGCGACCCGAAACGAAACCCTGGAGGGAAAAACCTGTCTGGTTTCGGGTTCCGGGAATGTGGCGCAATACACCACGGAAAAACTCATCGAGTTAGGTGCCAAGGTGGTAACGTTATCGGACTCTTCGGGCTGTATCCATGATGAGAGCGGCATTGACCGGAAAAAGCTCGAATACATTAAAATTCTTAAAAATGTCCGCAGGGGACGGATAGAAGAGTATGCCGACAAATTTTCCGACGCGGTCTACACCGCTGTGGATCCGGCTCTCGACCATAATCCCTTGTGGAATCACAGGGCTGATTGTGCCTTTCCCAGTGCCACCCAGAATGAAATTAACGAAAAAGATGCCCGTCATCTGATGGATAACGGCGTGAATCTGGTTTCGGAAGGCGCTAACATGCCCACGGAGCCCGGCGGTATTGATATATTCAAGGAGCACAAAATCCTTTACGGTCCCGGCAAGGCGGCCAATGCCGGCGGTGTGTCGGTTTCAGGACTTGAAATGACTCAAAACAGCATGCGTTTGGCCTGGACACGTGAAGAAGTAGACGACCGCCTTAAACTCATAATGAAAACCATTCACAGAACCTGTGTAGACGCCGCCGAACAATACGGTACTGCGGGTGACTACGAAGCAGGCGCCAATATTGCCGGATTCGTAAAAGTGGTGGATGCGATGCTGGATCAGGGTCTTGTGTGATGGTTAGCTAATTGCCGACCTGTGTGAATACGCCAATGTTTATCGCACCGATCAGCTTCTTAGCGGTCCCGCTGCTTGCCGGGCTTCTGTTTTTTGAAAAAACGGGAAACCAAAAAGGAAAATTGCCCACCAAGACAGTACTATCGTGCCTTTTTATTGTCACGGCCCTGATCCAACCCCCATCAAATCCCGGTTATTTTTATCTGCTGCTGACTGGGCTGGTTTTCTGTCTGGGCGGAGATGTGTTTCTGGCACTACCGCAGGATAGGATGTTTTTATGCGGCCTGGTTTCGTTTCTCTTCGGCCACGTTTTTTATGTCGTGGGTTTTTTTTATGTGGCCAATTTATCCCACTGGATCTGGATCGGGGCAGGTATCACACTGACAGCAAGCAGTGGAATTTTTATCTGGCTAAGACCCCATTTGGGATCCATGCTGATGCCGGTTATAGCCTATATAGCCGTTATCACCGTCATGCTTGTCGGCGCCTGGTCGGTGTTCTGTGATGCCGACTTGAACACGTCAGGCCGTATATTGGTATTCAGCGGCGCTGCGAGCTTTTATGCCTCCGATTTATTTGTGGCCAGAGATCGTTTCGTGAAGATGGATTTTATAAACCGCCTGCTCGGTCTGCCGCTTTACTATCTGGGGCAATTTTTATTGGCTTTTTCGGTTGGGGCAGTAATTAGGCCTTAGGCGCTTTTAAATGTTTTTACCCTATTTCAACTTAAAGGAAAATCCCTTCAATCCCACCATTGACACGGCTTACGTGTATTTGGGCCACCATCATGAAGAAGCTCACGCCCACCTAACATACGCTGTCTCGGAAGGCGAGGGATTCATTGTTATTACCGGGGATCGGGGTGTTGGAAAAACAACCATATGTAGAAGTTTCCTCGAAGGACTGGATTCAAACGTCGAAACGGCCTATATCGACAGGTCAACATCCAATCCCCAAAAACTGTTGCTGTATATCAACGCTGAATTTAAAATTCGCACCCGAACCGGGGGGATCAAAGGCCTTGCCGACGCGCTCAATGAATTTCTTATACGGAAAAAGCTCGAAGGTATTAAAGTAGCCGTTTTTATTGATGATGCACATAAATTGAATAGTGATGTACTCGAGCAGGTTAGACTGATATCTAACTTGGAAACCTCCAAAGAGAAATTGCTGCAGATTATTCTCATCGGCGAGTCAAAGCTTTCCCAAATGCTCAATTCCAATGACCTGCGTCAGATCGGGCAACGTGTTTCAGTCGGTTACCGTATTGGACCACTCTCCTATGATGAAACTGTTGGGTACATTCATCATCGTCTCACCATCGCTTCCATGGGGCCGCCCATAAGATTCGATCCAAAGGCTGTCCGCAGAATCTACCGGCATTCTGGTGGAATTCCCCGTAATATCAATGTCGTCTGCCATCAGGCACTTGAAATTGCGTATCAACGAAAACTCAAATTTATCGATGCCAACATCGCCAAGGCGGCCATCCGGTATTTGAAAGATCGTACTGAACCTGTTAAGTCGAAATTCCCCAAACCGCGGCCGATTGGATTCATCGCAGTCATATTTTGTCTTGTTTTTGTCGTCGCAACGGCATCATATATTTTCAGATCGAATAACGAGCAAAGCCCTAAAATGGAGCCGATTGCAAAAAAAGTCCCGGTATCCGAAGGACCGCCAGAGGCAATGCCCGAAAAACCTGTGATATCATCTCCAGCGGACCCGAGACCGTCTGCCGAGAAAGCGGATATTTCGATAGAGCCGCTTCAGGCCGATCAACCACAAATGCCGGAAAATATCTCCGAATCCATGCCGGTTGCCGCCGAGCCGGAAACCAGCACCATAGGATCTGCCTTATCGCATCCAGTCAATCCGAAGCGGCATACAGTGAAAGAGAATGTGATATTGTCACCGAGTCTAGATGAACGGTCGGATGTGGCTGCCGATATTTCTGATAAATCCGAAATAGTGCCAATATCCAATCAGAAAATGACCCACTCCGTACAAGTCGGGGCCTTTCGCAGGATAATCAATGCAGCGGATATGATTGATCAGCTGGCGGTCAGGGGCTACTCTGCTCGAATCGTCGAGATTCCTGACAAAAAAGGCCGGATTTGGTTTACGGTCCGGATCGGAGATCATCCAACACTCGAATCGGCTGAGGTGCAGGCGAGGGAATTCATGGAAAAAGAGAACATGAAGACATTCATCAGGCCTTACGAGGCGTACTAGCCGAGTTACAGCACTAGGCCCTTGACTGAATCGGTTTATCTGGTTTTATGTCCTCATCGGGCCTTACCTGGGAAATGTCTTGTCTAAAAACTTGTGAAGATCAACAGCTGTCGGAATGTCCACGACCTTAATTTTTCCCGCGGCGATTTTTCCTTCGATGGCTTCCAATTCCTGTCTGACGGATTGTGGCACGGCAGCGTTAAGCTCTAATAGGTAGATCGCCCCATTTTTTGTGCCTACCCAGTGTTGCTGCCCGAAGGTTCCATCCATGAAACTTCTAATCAGTTCTTCGTACACGACGGCCATGTCCATTACCACGGAGCTTAAAAGTATATCGGCCCTGTCAATCTGCCGTTTATCGCCGATGACATCGATAAACCAGGCTTTTCCGCCGTCACCGGCCTTTTTGGTGGAACAGGCCTGCAGCATGCCAAAGGAGGCGCCGTCCCCCAAACCGAAAATGACATCGACGCCGACGGCGATTTGGTCCTGGGTATTGCGTTTGGCACCCACGGCATCCGAATATGCCTCGGCACCGATCACGCTGTACAGAAGCTTGGATTCCGGATTTGAGTCCTTGAGCCCCTGAGCAAAGCCCGCAGACATGCGGTTCCAAGTGGGCGGTTCGCCTGATGTAACAATACCGACTTTATTGGATCGGGTCATTTTGCCGGCCAGCCAACCGGCGAGATAACTTCCGCCCTGTGGCTGGGTATCTATATCACTAATGAGTCCCGCGGTGACGGCGGGGTGATTTTCAACGGTAGCGACCTTGACCCCTGTTTCTCTGGCTATTTCCACGGCAACGGTTTGATATCCTGCTGCATGGCAAATGATCAACTCACAGCCTTTTTTTACCATGTCCCGCAAGGTCGGTTTTATATCACCATAGCCCAGTGCCTCAGCCAGTTCGATCCTAAAGTCATATTTCGCGGCAACGACCTCAAGACCGGTTTTTCCCTGTTCGTTCCACCCCTTGTCGGTTCCCGGTTCCGGGATAGCAAGCCCGACAAGTTTTGGCGGATCGCCAGCGGCGGATGGGCTGATTGAAATAAAAAAAATAACTATCAGAGAAAGTATCGTTATGATTTTAATTTTCATGGGGTTCTCCTTTAACGAATGACGATTGACGAAGGGTGGAATCGCTGCGCTCTATCTTTTTAGATAAAATCGACCAAAGTTCTTTTTTCGACATTCGACATTCAATATTCTGCGGTTCGCTGTTTAGTCCAGGTTATCGAAGCAATCCGTCTCAACATCAAAACAACCATGCCATTTTGGTTTAGTTTATACGAGGGCCGTAAGAATTTGTTCTGATTCGGACCAACACTTACTTGACCTCCCGCCGATAAGGCAGACACAGCGCGGATGGAAGGTTAGTGGATCTGGCAAATAGAAGCAAGGTCAAAATCACTACCAGATAGGGAACCATTAAAATTAAATCCGGGCTGATGTTGACCCCCACCACCTGCAGGGCGCTGGTTAACGCCAGCGCAAATCCGAATAGTAGACCACCAAAACAAACCCTTGCCGGGTTCCATTTTCCTAGCATGACGACCACGATCGCGATGTAGCCCCGGCCCATGATCATATCCGGCACGAAAAAAGCCAGATCGCCGATTGCCATATATGCTCCGGCGAGACTTGCCAGAAAACCGCCCAGCAGAATTGAAAAATATCGGGTGCGGGCGACGTTGACACCACAGGCATCGGCCGCCCGCGGTGCTTCGCCCACCGCCCTGACGCGTAGCCCGAACCGGGTTTTATACATAAAGATGTACATAATGGGCACAGATAAAAATGTCAGGTAAACGAGCCAGTGCTGACTGAAAAAGGCTTGTCCAATAACCGGAAGCCGGGCCAGAAGAGGTACCTCAATGGCCTTGCCGGCGTCGTACAGAATCGGAAATTGGTTGCCGAAAATGACCCGGTGAAGGAAACTGCACATACTGTGACAAAAAATGGTCAACCCCAGGCCGACGACGATTTGATTGACACCCAATGTTATGGACAGAAAGCCAAAAACGAGGGCCAGGATCAGGCCAACCATGGCCGCACAAGCGAATCCGCTCCACAAACTGCTTATTTTCAGGGCCATCATAAAAGATGAAAACGCACCTGCAACCATCATTCCTTCGATCCCCAGGTTAAGAAGACCGGAGCGTTCTGCATAGGTTTCGCCCAAGGCCGCCAACAGGATCGGGGTTGTGCCTCTGATGGTTGAGGCGAATAAGGCTGTAACTAAAGTGGATTCTATGATCGCATTCATTGTTTCATCCACTTTTTTTCCAAGTATTCACTACCTGCAAAGAACAGTAGCATCAGTCCCTCTAAAACATGGACAAAAAAAACCGGGACGTCAAGATCGCGTGCCACAAACTCTCCGCCCAAAGCTAAAAATGAAAAAAAGAAAGCCAGCGGGATAACTGTCCATCCATTCAACCTTGCCAGGAATACCAGAGGAATGGCAGTCATTCCATACTGGGGGTTCCAGTTGCCCTGAAACAGTCCCTTGATAGCCAGGACATCGACGGCACCGGCCAGCCCTGCCATTCCTCCGCTGATCAAAAGACTGTAAATGGTGAGGTGTGGGACCCACATTCCGGCATGCATGGCCGCATTTTTATTCATTCGCATCACGCGGAACTGATACCCAAGGGTGGTCCTTTTGATCACCCAATGCATGCCCAGAAGGAAAATAATACCGACGATCAAGCCGATATGTATGCGGGTGAAGGGGATCATGGGTAAACGGTAGGCCGATGGAATCAGCGTTGTCTGGGCCGGAACGGTAGACAGATCATTGATGGGTCCCTTGACCAGCCAGGTAACCAGATTTATGGCCACCCAACTCATCATCAGGGTGGTGATGATTTCGTTGATATCGAAGCGGGCTTTCAGAATGGCCGGCACAAGTATCCATAACACACCACCGCAGATTCCCAGTATGATAACGGCACCGAGATAGGCGGGGTAGGGCAGAAAATCAGCGAGCCAGGGGGCGGCCCATCCTGCCAGCATTGCTCCGATGAGAAATTGTCCGTCTGTACCGATATTCCATAAACCAGCTGAAAAACACACCAGGAGTCCGGCTGCGATGATCAACAGGGGGATCATCTTGATAATCGTTTCAATAATCCCCAGGGAAGAGCCCATGCCGCGGCTAAAAAGAAGACCGAAGTAAATAAGCGGATTCTTGCCGATGGCCAGTAAAATAATACTGCCCGCCATCAGTGAAAAAACAATGGACATGATCGATAAGGCCGTCGGCTTGAAGGTGTCAATGTCGATGGTATTCAATAAACCCTCTAAGTGCTGATTCCGAGCATGCGTTTTCCGATTGTCTCAGCCGTTGCCTCGCTGCGATGCATGAATCCGGAAATTCGACCTTTAAACAGAACACCGATTCGGCTGCTGCAATTTAAAAGCTCATCCATGTCTGTGGTAACGAGCAAAACGGCAGCTCCCCGCCGGCTCTCATTTTTAAGCAATTGATGAATGAATTCTACGGTTGCGGCATCCAGACCGTGGGTCGGATTGCTGCAAACTATGAGAAGCGGCCCATCAGACAGGCTTCGGGCCAATATGAATTTTTGAATGTTACCGCCACTCAATGTCTTGATCAAGTTATCGGGTCCGGATGTCCGTATCCCGAAGCGGGAGATGATATCTGCCGTAAAGGATTTTGCCACGGCATGATTTAAAATACCGAATCGAGAAAAAGGCTTTCGATAATAGCTCTGCAGAACTGCGTTTTCTGATAAGGCCATATCGAGAACGCATCCCTCGTTAAGAGGGTCATCGGAGATGTATCTGATTCCCAGCTCATAGCGATCGACGGTGCTCATACCGGTAATATCGTTTCCCCGGTAAAACAATGTGCCTGCAGTTGGCCGTTTCTGGCCCCCGATAATTTCTGCCAGCAGGCGCCGGCCATCGCTTTCGGCGCCGGTAATGCCTAAAATTTCACCCTTTGCAATTCTAAAGGAAACGCCTTTTAGCCCAGCCACGCCCTGATTGTTCAAGGCCTCGATCTGTTTTAACTCCAGCAGCGGCTCATCTGCCAAATTGCTTTGGTACGCCACTGCCTGGGGTTCGGGTGCAGCCCCGAACATGATTTTAAGAATCCTGTTAGATGCGGTTTCCGGTCCCATGGACATCAACTGGTCAACCGAAAATTCTGCCGCCTTCTTACCAGACAGCATAACGGTAATGCGATCGGATATCGAAAGGGCCTCGGTTAGGTTATGTGTAATTAAAACGATTGATTTGCCGGCCTTTCGAAACGACCTGAGGGTGTCAAACAGGTCATTGATTTCATCCGGCGGTAGCATCGATGTGGGTTCATCCAAGATCAATATGTCAGATTCATGAAAGAGTAATTTCAAGATTTCTGTTCGTTGTCGTTCACTGACGGACAAATCCTGAATTTTTCTGTCCGCATCGATGGAAAGAC
>JASFSK010000215.1:0-7474 GCA_050114455.1 Desulfobacterales bacterium
AGCGGCCTGCCCGGAACCACTGACATGGGCGAATTGTAAGCATCCGGGGTAAAATCCTCACAGTATTTCGTCCAGGCATTGGCAAGGACATCATAGTCATACATCGCATCGTACATGCTGACACCTGCGTATTGCAGGGGGAAAAATCCAGCGGATGGACAGATCGGAATGCGGGCGGGTGCTCTTTTCATCTGGACAGAATCCTTGATCAGGGAAACCCTCGTCCGATATGCTAAAGATGCGCCATCATCGACAAACGGGATCCCCTCACCCCTCAGCCAAACATTGAATTGATTGTCCTGCTTCTCCCCGGCATTGCTCGCGACATTGATGAATCGTTCTTGCATACTAGCACCTTTTGGATTTCACCCCAATTGATCGTTAACAAAAGGGAAGAATTTTAGTGTATTTTGATTATAAATTCATTGTACAGATTAAGTGTATAATTTTATATTTCGTCTAATAGCTATATGTATCTAGCATTTACTATTCTATAAGTTTCTCTCCCTTGAAATTAAGTTCAATGGTCACGCCGGCCGGATCTTTGAAAAAAAGTTGGGTCAAATCAATCTCGGGAATATAAAAAGATCTGTACTGGATTGAGTTCTCATCGAGTTTTTTTGCAAATTCATTCAGGCCAACACATCGCATGGCGATATGATCGAAAGAATCCTCTTTTTTTCGCGAAGTTCGGCTTTCATCTTCACTGAGATGGATTATTGCATTGGATCCTGCATAAAGCCAGTCACCCAGCCCGCCTAATTTTGGCCGGAATCCGACATTAAAACCCAGAATGTCAATATAAAAATCTTTTACTGTGTCCAATTGTTTCTTTGGCGCCCTGATGTTGAAGTGATCCAAATATTTTATTTCCATTTGATTTCCTCAACTCCCGGATGAGGTGGTTGTAACTGAACCGCAATTTGTTTATGGTCCGATTCTATACCACCACATTCTTCTGAATTAGCTTTGAAAAATCATAGGTTCCGAGCCCCCGCTTTTTGGCCAGTTTGATATGCCCGATACGCTGCGGTTTCTTGCCAAGAAGCAGGGCCGCTTTGCCGTCGGCAGCCACCGGATCATCGCTTAAAATAAGTGTATGTTTTGTGACGACATCCGATGTGCTTCCACCTGAGGGACCATTTCTTGTCATGATTCGAATGGCATCTATCAATGTTATGGTAGGCTTGAAAAATTGGGCCAGATCGACAATATTGGGATGTATTTCACTGTGGAGCGAGCCGCGCCTTCCGCCAATCGCACCGAACCAATTCTTCATGCCGAGTGTCACGGAAGTCAGGATGTGATCCTTGGCAATCGGCAGGTTGATGACCTTGTCCGCTTCAACGAAAGGCAAATAAACCGGCCATATATCCATTCGATCTCCGTACAGCTTCATCTCGCGCATTAACGATGAGTCGGGCGTGATGAGGTCTGCACCGGTGGATTTAGCCACTTTAGCTGCACCCGATACAGAAAAGCAGATTTTCGCATGATCCATTGTATTATCAGCGATTCGGACCTTTTTGGCGCCCGCTTCCTGACAAAGCTCGATGACCGCTTGCAGCACTTCAGGATTTGTGGTGGCAGCCATTTTCGGCGATCTGGCCCAGGAAATATTCGGCTTGATAACCACCACATCCCCCTTCGATACAAAATGCCTTATTCCGCCGGCGGCTTCAAAGACCTTTTGGGTAAGATCTTTGATGGAATAGTGATCTGTTTGACCGATTCCCTCAACAATCAATTTTTGGTTTGCGGCCGCGGCCCTTGCGGCGGGCAATTCAAATACTGACCAGCGGGCCGCACCGGCGATGGTGAGACACCCGGTCCATTTTAAAAGCTTGCCAATTGATTCTCTGCGCGAGATCGGTTGATCTAATTTCATAGTAATAACCCGTCTTCCCATCCATAATGTCGGATTTGAATTTGCTCCATCCGGCTTGTCCCCAATCCATAGACTTTGTCAGCGGCTTCCACACAAATCGGCGGAGGAGAAAGGGGCCAGGGCTCACCCCGGATAGCTTTCCTTTTTTCAGTAATGATTTTTAAACAAACCGTTTCGACCGCAACCGGATCGGTCCCGGCAATAAAGCCATTGTAGTTCCACTGGTATCTTGGATCCGGCTGCGGCCCCTTGTCACAGAGCGGATAAAGCGAATCCACCAGAACCAGCTTTGTCTTGCCTTTGACGAATGGAAGATTCCAGATTTCTCCTAGCTTGGCGCTGTTGCTTTGATGATACCTGCTGGGGTGGCCGGAATACATGATGTAGTTCTTTAGAACCGTGCCGATTCCGGTCAACCAATGTGCTTTCAGCCCCGGGACCGCAATTAGAGCGTCACATTTTTTAGCATTCCGCGGCCCCTGTGCATCTCGGATCCTATCTTCAGGGATTCCGGCGTCCATCAATGAAGTTTTGACAACACCCACAACTTCATCGTGAGTTGGATTGAGATGATCGGTGGGCACCAGGCCAATCACATCAGTCGGTTTGACAAGGCTTAGCCAGGCATCCTTGGTTTTCTTTTGGCCTGTAACTTTGGACAATGTTTCGGCGAGCATTTTCTCCAGGATGGTGATGTCAATATTTTTTTCAGAATCCATGGCGTTTTTGTCTCGTACAACCGTCACCAGACTGGGGGCTGCTGCCCTGGCTTCTCCACTGGGCCACTGAAGCCCGAAAACAGAGGCACCGAGGGTTGCGCCGACAGTTCCACGAATAAAGTCTCTTCTGGTTAAAACGGGTATTTTATTTTTCATGATCCCCTCCTTTCTTCAGCAAATTGGATTCATTTTTCTGAAGGATGGCTCGGGCAGACTCCGGGTCAGGACTTTCAAACACGATCGCAATATGTCTGCCGATCAGTTTATAGGCCATCCAGCCGTCCTCCAGTTTAAAAAGACCTGGGCTGCTGCCAGCTGTTTCCGCCGTTTTTCCCTTCTCGTGACCGGACAGATAGGCATCCTGAAAACGGGTCTTCGCCTGGCGCGCACGCTCAGTGCTTTCATATTGCACCAGCAGAAACTGGCTGCGTTTCGGGTCGCCTGGGCCTGGAATGGTTTGATAGGGTGCGCTAACGGCTTCTGCCGAGAGATCGAGATCCAGAATATTTTCATGACTGAGGTAATAAATTGAATTCAACACCAGATGCGAACGAAAAAAGCTCAGTCGATCCACCCGTAATTTCCAAACGGCATCAATCTCAAGGGGCAGTAGTTTAACGAGTGTCGGCTCCGGGGGATGTTTGGCACCGGCAGCGATGGCTTTGCCAAGCACGAGGACCGCTTCCTTTGATGTGGGTGTCTCACGTTCGGCCATAATTCGAGCATAAATATCATCTGACCACAACCGCAATAGGCCGCCACCATACAGTGCCCGGGTGGATGCTGTAAAAGACTGGTTTGATGCGGCTGCGGGAGCACCGTTTAGGGATACCGGCTCACCGCCCCAATCCAGGGAAAGCAAGCCAAAGGCATCGTCGGAGCTTTCCATAAAATACAATTCCACCAAAATATTACCCTGATCATTAGATGTATAGTCAAACACCTCAAGATGACGGAATCGGTATGCCAGATAAAGTTCACCGGCGCCATTCATGTATTTAAAAATATTCTCCGAATGAATAGTGCGTGGATAATCCGGTCGATTCCATACGCCAACCGTTTTGGGAAGGTCGAGTTTGCCAGTGTTCATTTTGCCAGATGCTCTCCCGCAGATAACAATGGTCATCGTGATTGTTAGAAGAACGAAAGTTATATTTAAGGGTAATTTCATTGGGGGTGAGATGTCAAAACCCGCTTTGTTTAAATAATCAACCATGATATGGCCGCAAAAAGGGGCAAAAAACAAAAAGATAACAATTTAATATAAGTATTTTAAATAGGTTATAAGATCAAAACACCAGAGAGACGACTTTCTACGAAATTGTGAACCATATAATAATAAAATAAGATGGATTTTGTGACGTTCAAGTCGAGTGAGGGTCGATGTCCTGAACATATTTTATGATCTATAAATCTAGCTGATCATCAGGGATAAAACAAACAAGGAAATTTGGCATTATAAAAATGCATATGTGTATCGCAGGTCCCTGTTGGGGCGGTCAGCCGGGGTATTTTTCTCTCGTATGATGACATCATCTGCTTCCCTTCCTGTTTGTCGAATCCAATCAATTATATCCAGCGCGATTCAAAATCGACGCGGTCCTGTCGGTCACCGGTGATTTGTCGGATCGATCCCCTGAATGAAAGCGCTCGATTCCCCCTGTTGAAAATGGTTACGGAGTACTCTTTTTCGGGCAAAAGGTTGACGATGGCCCGGCTGATGACTCCGGTTCCATCCAATATGAATATATTCATGACTGTCTCTCCTTCAGCTTGGTGATGATGCGCTTTTTTTGCCCATGTAAGGCCCCCTTTTATGAACAAAGAATCCGTCCACAGACGATCAAGCGCTTCCCCTTCTTACATGTTCTTGCGCGACAAACTCGAAACACCTTGCAAGAACTTTATCTGGACAGACAGAGCACCTCTACATTCAAACTCGAATCAACCATTTCCTTGTCAAATACTGCCTCCCATGAGGATGTAGTCAATAGCGGTGTCGATTAAATCGATTGAGCGATGTTTTGAATGGATTTGGCCGATAACGGCAATTTGGCCTTTTCCAATACTGAAGCCAGGGCAATGAGGTTTTGGTTGGATACCAGGTTTTCGGTCGACATGGTTATGGCAAGCCTTTCACCGGTGCCAGCTTGCTTCAGTAAATCCAGGGCAAAGTCTTTGACCGATTCGGGCCCTGATTGATATACAGAACCAGGGAACCCAATCCAAAGGGATTTATCAGACCAGGATATCAGGGCTTCAGACAGGGGGAGATCCCCCATTGGTTCAGGATGGAAGGCTTCGACAACATCAATGGGTGTCCGAGAAATCAATTCTTTGAGTTGCTTGAGCCGTCCGTCCATATGAACCGCAATCAACTTGCCGGCTGGGTGAAACACCTCTGCTTGCCGTTCATATACCGGAAGGCAGTATTTTTCATACATGTCGGGATTTATTATCATGCTGTCAATGTTATCCCCGCACCAGGCGATGGGGGCGGGCGATTTGGCGACGATCTGATGCAGCTGCTCACGGCTTATGCAAACTTCCTGATAAAGTTCATCTATCAAATCAATATAATCGAGCATGTGGTAAAAAAATCTGCTCTCCAAAAGCCCGACCCAGTGGATCACCAACATTTGTATGGGGCAATGAGGTATTTCATCCACTACAATGCCGTCATCACCCAGCCAGTCCATTGCTTGCTCAATGGGGAAATAATCTGCTTTATACTCTGTGTTTTTGACGATGTATTTGAGAACGGCATAATCCTCTGGCCCTTTGATCAGATGCTCGGTCTTCCAGGGGGTAATGTCTTTCCAACTCCTTTGACCATGCCACAGCCCAGTTCCCGGATACCGCTTTTCCTCCTCGGTTACACTTCCCACGGGTGTTTTGTAGGTGCGCCGGAAACGCTTTTCGCCCGATACGGTTTTTTGCTCCTCGCTGATCTTCACGCCGTGTAGTGCCACAACATAAGGCGGTCTGGCCCAAGTCAGGGCCATACCCCGGTTGCGGCACTCCCTTTCGGCCCAGCCGGTTTGGGTATGCCGCCAGTTGTGGAAAAAAGGTAAACGGTCGGCATGCTGCCCACTGGACACCGCCATGAGCCGGTCTTTTCGTGTCATCTCAATCATAAGTTCATTCTCCTGCTGCCGGCAGTCTCGGCATTTGCCAAACTGGTAAACGGCATTGGTAAGCCTCTAGTCAAGCGTCAATTGCCAGATGAATGATTACCTGTTAGTGCCACTTTCTCCTATCATCGTTTTGGCCCCTGACAACGACAAAAGTGATTTGCCTTTTCTTAGTTCTTCAGCAAAGCTTTTTTTTTCACGCGTAAAAGTCCGGGGCTGTTGTGCAGGTACATCAAAGGCGATGTGTATCCGGCTTCGATACATATTTTCTCAAGGGTGTCGAAAAGAACGGGTCGATCCGGCCAGGTAAAATCCCTTTTCTGCCTGACCAGGGTCTCCCAACGCTTTTTCGCAACTGGATTTTCTCTTAGAACAGCTTTTTCCGCGGCATTGCAGAGAAACATTTCACAGACGATCGGTTTGATGCGCCACAAACAGCCCTCATGTCCAAGAAAAACGCATTTGAATCCTTCATGGGGGCGGGTGAGAACCTCTTCTATGATGTCAAGCGCAGTGAGGTCCGCCATCAATGCATTGATCATCACGTCAGCAAAAAATACGATGATACCATCTCGAGAGCAGCAGGCACTCAACTTGCTTTGGTAGCAGTTACGGTTGCAGATGTCACGAAGGTAATTCGACTGGAAGGTATCGACGGTGTCTCGGTATGTCAGATAGTCTGTCAGGCTCTCTTTAAGGGCCTTTCGCTCCGTCTCGGAAATCTGTGCCAGAAAGCTTTTAACCGTTTGAAGGGTTTCGAATTGTTCTGTTTGGTAGGGTGTCACCAGGTCCGCTCCTTGTCAGTTATTCGCGATATCATAGACAAGCATCTGAAGAAATACAAGTGATTTCCCCAGAAATCGGATCCGTAATGGCGGGTCAGTTTATATGCAAGTTAAGTCCTGAAATAATAAAATAATTAAAGTTTTGTGGATGCCGGTCTTAAATATACTCTTTTTCCGGGATTTCATTCAGTTGCTTCTTCATTATCTTCCATAAGTCAGCGGTATCCTAAAACGTCAACGCTTTGGATGAGCGGAACCTAATATCCAGTCACTTGAAAATTAATACAGATTTGCGTATACATTGTTGAGACTGCTTTGCAAATAGGCGGACATAGTGCGACACCAGTCCCCGGAGAAAATCAGGAATAGCGGTTATTGCAGTCTAAAGACTCCGGTATGGGATAAGGAATTTGACGACAAAATTGACAGGCAAGACAATTATCGTTACGGGTGCCGGACGGGGTATCGTAAAGGCCCTTTCGCTGGCATATGGCAGGGAAGATGCATTCGTTTGTTGCGCCGAGAAAAATGAACGCAAATTATGAGGATAATGATGAAAATTACTGACATTAAAGCATATGTATTGGAAGCTAAGCTACCCAAGGACAAACAGTTTGTTTGGGCTCAAGCCCGGGTCACATCCCGGGTAGCCACTCTGGTGGAGATTTTCACTGACGATGGTATCATCGGCTTGGGGGAGGCGTTCGGGTTCTCACCGCTGGCAATTAAAGCGGTGATCGAAGGGCGATTCAAAGAGATATTGATCGGCGAGAATCCATTCGACATAAATCGCCTTTGGGACAAACTATATACCGCTACCCGCATGGAAGGTCAGAAAGGCATTGCCGTTCAGGCGCTCAGCGCCGTCGATATCGCCCTTTGGGACATCAAGGGAAAATTTTACGATACACCGGTGTCGAACCTGCTCGGGGGGTGTTACCGCGATCG
>JASFSK010000216.1:0-7456 GCA_050114455.1 Desulfobacterales bacterium
CACTCCGATACGAACTTTGCACATTGCAACCGAAAGGTCTTCTTCTTTCAGTCCTACGGCATAGCAGGCAAGACCTCTGAGCGTACGACCGGTTTTTGAAAGCAATTCCGTATCATAATCATTTAAACTGGCGGAGATTTCCGCTATATCAGCTGACAGCAGTCTTGTCATTTTTTTAACAAGTAACCCGACACTTCTTAAAAAAACAGCAGCCACCAATAGAGATCGGCCTTTTCCAGTATTTCGGCCAGCTTGTGTTTTGGGTTGTCAGACATTATATGAGCACCGCCGCTGGCCAGGTTTCTGATTTCAGCATTCCGTCTTACGACATCTGTTCTCGGGTTTGCTGACTTGTGTATACCGTCATCCACCCTCTGCCCTTTACCTTCACACGAGCCAGGGCCGCTGGCTAAAGGGCGGCCCATCTGATCAAAATAAGAAACTTAAAAGAAAAAGCGAATATCGAATATCGAACCGCAGAATATCAAATCTCGAAGGAAGGAATGGCGTCGATTTTATTTAAAAGGCCAGAGTGAAGCGATTCCATCCTTCGAAATTCAGTATTCGTTATTCAATATTCTGCGGTTCGCTCTTGAAGTTTCATAAGAGCACTACAGCGGGCCTATATTTTGTCATCCGACTGCTTCATTTGCCCTATGCTCTATGCCTTTGGTCCTGAGATTCCCCTATCAGAAAATCAATCGCACTTTCAAGCAATTGCGGCGTGCGCTCGCAGAGATCCGTCTTGTAAACCCTCTCGGTAAACTTGTGAAGATCCTTGCCCCAGGGCCCGATATTGATCACCGGAACCGAGAGCGCCGCCATTTCATCAAACGGAATATCGTATGTTTTCTGCCAAAGCGGCATATTGGGCCCGATCACCGGCACGATATCCTGGCCGGCTTGCAAGGCCGCATAGCTCAGGTCCGTGAGGCCCATGAGGTAGTTTTTTTTCTGATAGACTTCCTGCCAGCGGTTTTGAGCGATATCAATCAAATAATCCGGCAGGTCAGCGACATCTCTGGGAAGGCTTGAGAATTCATCATTGTGGATCGCAGGATAGTAGGGAGGTGAAAGGGCGATGACCACCATCGGCGACAAATCCGATAGGTGCTCCAGGGTCATTTCGATGATCTTGAGAGTGGCTTCCGGCGAATTCAACCGCTGCCGGCGGACATCAGCAACAACCGATTCCAGACCGGCAGTATATGCTTCTGTGAAGGCTTGCCCGGAATCCTTCAGGGCCTGTTTGTAAATCTCCGAAAAGGTTCTAACCGCCACCCGCCAGGTCGGATCGGACTCCTGACGGCCGGATTTACGGCAGTATGCCGAATGGCTTCGGCGAATTTTATCCAGTGTCAGATCAACCGATTCCTCGCAGGTTGCTTTTAGTTGCCGCATTAGATTCCTGGGTGATTTTTTCAAGGAAATCAAACTTAAATATCCACCCGCAGATGCCGGTATCGAAGCATCATAGACCTCCTTGTTGTCCCTCATAAAACTCCAGGAAGGCGGCGGTGAGACCTCTCCGCGAACCACATCGCAGTAGTCGGTGTTCAACTCGGTTTGAAGAACGATTTCAGATAGCAACAACACAGGGTTAAATCCCTGATAAATGTGTCCGATGTGGGATTTTTTGCCGCGCACGTAGATGGTGGGCAGTAGCTTGCCGGCCGAACCGACATGAAAGGTACCCTCATGGTCCTGCACCTTTGCGTGTGGTTCGGAATTGATAAGCATCTTGTAGTTTAAATTGAAGGCAACCTTGAGGTCTACCAGCAAACTTAAACTGCCGCGCATGCCTTCAGATAGATTTTCTTCATCCGGTACCGACAATAGCAGCAGATTCCCCCTGAAATTGGCCCTGGCGGCATACTCCATCAAAACAACACATTGAATGGCCGCCCCGGCTTTCATATCAGCGGTGCCGCGGCCGAAAATCCACTGTCCGCCCTCCAGGTCCGCATGGGCTTCAAGCGTCAGCTCCATTTCAGTCAAAGCAGTCTGAAGGTTTGGTGGATCGTAGGCCCATTTTGCCAGGCTGCCGTAGTCAAATGCGTCCACGGCATCGTGATGGTGCATCAAGATCACGGTTTGGTCGCCCTGCCCTTTAACCAAGCCCCATACAATTGAACGTCCCAATGGGTCATTCTCCAGGCGATGCATACCGAAATAATCCGGGTGGTTTTTAAAATATTGGTGCCGGCCCAGCCAATCGTGAATATATGTTTCAACATCTTTTTCCTGCTGGGTGCCGGTATCGCTCTGGATGGCTACCAGATTCAGCATCAGTGCCTCAATTGCCACGGATCTTGACTGTTTCATATTATCCTTTCATACAGGTGCCAAAGGGTTACTTATAATGAGCTCGAGGATTGAGCAATTCGGTTCTTTTCATTTATTCATAATGACCATAGCACGACAAGCGGCGGGGTATCTTTAAGGAAAAAATTGATTTTATCGCAGCAAGCCGCGGGAAATGCAACCCGAATAGATTTCGCATCGCTCGCAAGGGGACTAGAGTAATCCGTGTAATCTGCGAAATCTGTGGATTAAAATCGAAAAAAAGCGCCCAGAATTACCTGTTTGCGCTCACCCACACCGCCTTCGGCCATAAGCTGCCACCGTTTGGTAATTTCCCACTGCCCGCCGAATATAAAATTTAGTTTTTCTTTGTTTTTGATCTTAACCTCATAATCTATCGTCAACGATGGCAGTTCCGGGTCGATTTGCCTCAAATTGATGGAATCGGATATCGTCTCTTTATAGTCCATGTACATGGCTCCCACCCAAAGAGCCCCAGTGCCTTTGACAGCAAGAGATTCAAACAGGATTCCCAGGCGCGGCGATATGGTCAGAGTGGTCACTTCTCCATCGGTAAGATTGATATCCGAACGGGTGTAGTTCATATCCAGCGAACCGAACAGGCGCCTATAGCCCCCGGCCAGCGTTATCCCCCCGCCATAAGTCACGCCATCATAGTCCACATCCACCGGGATGGTAAACGGATCGAAGATGGGCACGGGTCCAATGATAGGAACATCGACGGTCAATCCGGGTACATTGATGTCAAGTTCGGTATTGCCGTCGAGATAGCCTAACAATCCGTATATGTTCATGAACGGCAGCAGCCAGGCATCCAATCTTACCGTCGTCGCCGTGTTGCGGGAACGGGCATTGCTGAAACCGATGAAGCCCGGCTCTGTGGACGCCGAGCCCACACCGACCGTCAGCTCGCGGATATCAATTCCCTGATCCATCCACACAAAATTGGCGCCCGCACCGAAAGGCAGCGGCAGGTCATACCCCATTGCCCGAATTTTTTCGCCCCAGATAGGAATTTTTCGTGTAATCGGCTCAATCGCTTGTTTTTTTTCTTTGGGCTTTTCGGTGTCACCGATGATATTTTCACTTAAATCCGGATATTCGGCTTGGGCCGTCAATGTCCGGGGAACTGAATTGGCCCCAAAATATATCGAATACCCCCCTTGCGGGCTGGAGTTCTGGGCCGAGCAGCAGGCAGCGGAGTCACCGCCTGCCGGATTGTTATTGGTTGCGAGAACCTGTAACGGAATCAGACCGATCAACAGTGGCAGAAGAAAAAATAAAATCATCACAAAGCTTTGATTTGCTTGTATAACGAAAGTCTTGATGTGATATAACATTCCAATAACCGGATCTCAGCCAATGATATATTGAGCCACAATACCTGCTGAATATATAAGAAATGAATTCATCAAATACAAGTAGAATCCCGTGGTAAGGGATGACGAATACTGATCGCATTCCAGATGTAATCGCGCTGTAAGGGGGATCCTACTATACTCACACAGGCAAACACAGACAAAACAACAAACCCGTCGAACCAATCAAACGATGAAGTCCCACGGGTGTAAGTCAGGGTCCGAAAGGAGCGAGTTCCCTGACAATCTCCTTTCTTGACACAAGTTTCCTTAAGACATAGATTCTAAAAGTTAAATTAGTGATCATGTTGAGGGGTTCTGGGTTCAACGTTCTGGGTTGACAAGCACCGACCAATTTTTCACCCAATGGGTGATGTTGGACATTCGTGATCTTGAATAATTTAACACACAGCTACATTGGTTCGTAACCTTTGAACCGAGAACCCTGAACCTAGAACCCATCAGTTAAGGTAATGAGAACATCATTTAGGACAAAATATTCAAGCTTATCCGGAATCATCTAAACCAAAAGCCAAAGGAGAAAGCACATGTTCATGGATCTCATAGCCAAACGCAGAAGCATCCGTCGGTATACCGATAACGAGATAGAATCCGATAAAATCGAGTTGTTGAAGGAGGCCGCATTACGTTCACCATCATCACGTGGTGTCAATCCTTGGCAGTTTGTATTTGTTACCGATCGCGCTCTGCTGGAAAAGCTTGCCAAGGCCAAACCCCACGGCTCCAGCTTTCTGAAAGACGCCCAACTCGGCATCGTTGTCTGTGCCGACCCGGAGAAATCGGATGTGTGGGTTGAAGACGCGTCCATTGCCGCCATTTTCATTCAACTAGCGGCCACGTCTATTGAACTGGGAAGCTGCTGGATTCAGATCAGAGATCGGATGCATGACGAAAATCAATCCGCCGGAGACCATATCGCGGAGCTGCTGAATATACCTTCCAATCTTAAAATTGGATCGGTCGTTGCGATCGGCCACCCGGATGAGAGCAAAACGCCCCATGCGAAAGAAGATCTTCAGTATGAAAAAATTCATCTGAATTATTACAACAGGGGAAAAAAAGACGGGACTTGAGCAGCAAATCCCGTCTAAATAAATTTGATTCTTATGGAAATCGAGCCTGGGGGGCATGCGGAAGCACATAAACCACATCCGATGCACCCATGTTGGGTTATGGCCGCCACCTCATCTTTCATCTCTGTGGCATTAACTTGGCAACGATCAATGCAGGCTTCACAACCTTTTATTCTTCCAGCTGACTGATAAACTGATCCACGGAAAGCGTCTGTCCCAGCAACGGAAATATCTTCTGTTCGGAGTGATTTTGCTCCTCCTCCGAATTGGCGGCCGTTGCATCTTTTAAAACGGTCACCCCGTAACCCCGGTCGTATGCGGTACGGGATGTGCTTTCAACGCAAAAATTGGTCAAAAAGCCGCCAATTACGACATTCTTAATATTTCCTTCCTTTAGCAGCTCATCCAAATTGGTATTGTTGAAGCCGCACAGCGTGCACTTGCCGCCGACGACTTTATCTCCTTCCTGGGGTTTCAGTTCATCGATGATCTCCGCTCCCCAGGTCCCCTCACGGAAGGCATTCCCGTCTGCCACCGCTTTGACAATGCCCTGCATTTTATGATCTTCGAAATATTTTTCATTGAACACAAAAGGTGAATGGATAATCAGGGCACCTTTTTTGCGCGCTTCCTCGGCCAGTCTTACAGCATTTGGAATGGTGTTCTGCCTGGCGAGTTCTGACTTCACACCATCGTGTAATTTACCGCCCGCTTTGCAAAAATCGTTTTGAAACTCAATAAGAACCACTGCTGTTTCTTTTGCTTTCATTTTGTTGCCTCCTTGCGTTGTTTTTCCATCTGATTTTCAAACAAAAAAACCCCCAAATCTCATTGAGAAAAGGGGGTTTATTCTGTTCATTGATACCTCCGGCAGACCGTTGGCGACAAGGTGAACGTCAAATATAGTTTATCAGAAATCTGTGTATCATATTTGGTGAATCTTGTGCAATGAAATTTTAGGCGAGCAACTGATATCCAACACTTGCAGAGGCTTTTTTATCCAACGTCACCGTATGCTCACATCCATTACCGAGATTGCTCTGAGCAAGCAGACAATCCGCAAAGTCCGCAGCCGATTTTTTAACGCCTGCCAGACCATATCTATGTTTGATACTCACGCCTTAATCTTTTGGAACACTAAAAAAAACAGTATCAGAAGATTTTATTAACTTTTTTGACAAGCAAGAGCAAAAAGGCTAACTTTATATTTCTGCCATTTCTTTTTGGGAAGTAGCTCTATTGGTTAAGCGTGGCAGGATTGCTATTTCAGATGTTCATTTCTGGAAAAATGAGATGGAGACTTTTTGGATTTAGGAGATGAAACCACCAAGGATCCGGCCCAATCGCCCTGCCCCGCCGAGCCAGCTGAAGTTCCCAATATTACCGGCAACGAATGTCACCACAGTAAAATTATGACAGCGGCCGAATCCATGCAATGCATCGGGGGAAAGTGAGAGCTATTATGTATTTGAAAATCACATACGGATGGTTTGCGGAAGAAAATAGGGGCAAGACGGCAGAGCTTGATAAAGCCTTGCAGGATTGTTTAGATGGGTTCGGATTTTTTCAAACCAAAGCCCGCTTCGATATGGCAAAAGGTGAAAGGTGTTTGCAATTTGAAACTGAAGAATCCATATTAAGGGATGCTTTAACCTGTCCGCATTGCGGGAAAAAAAATGCACAATATTTTAAAACTTGCTGGAAATGCAAGAAAGATCTCGGCTCGGAGCTTCTATAAATATTATTCAAACTTACATTCGGTCGGAAACGTAACGTATGTTTTCCCCTGGTCAGTATTTTAGCTAAAAAGTATCGGCCATTGAAGGTTCGCTATATTTGAGTATGGGATAACGATTCAACTGTATGTAGTATGAATGTCAGGCACAATTTTATAATATTTAAACATTGCCTCAAACGTCATAATAACAAGGAAATATGATCACACTTAAAGTGAAAGGAGGAAATATGATCACAATCAATGTGAATGGAACAAAAAGACAGGTTGATGCAGACCCGGAGACCCCCTTGTTGTGGGCACTGAGGGACAACCTGGGGATTACGAGCGTGAAATACACCTGCGGCATTGCCGAATGCGGTATTTGCACGGTTCTCATTGACGGCGAAGCCCAGCGTTCCTGTGTTGTCAATTTGGAAGACGTCCAGGAAAGCGACATTACAACCATTGAGGGCTTGCCCGAAGACCATCCGGTAAAGGTGGCCTGGATCGAAAAACAGGTGCCCCAGTGCGGATACTGCCAGCCGGGTATCATGCTCCAAACAGTTGATTTATTATCACGGATGCCGAATCCAACCGATGAGCAGATCAACGATGAGATGGATAATGTGATTTGCCGTTGCGGTTCGCATCCAAAAATTAAAAAGGCGATCCGGTTCGCTGCCGAAATGACTGCCAAACACGGAGGATAAACCATGAAAACAGATATTACGAGAAGATCCTTTTTAAAGCAAAGCAGCCTGGTCATTGCCGTAACCGCACTTTCAAGTCCCTTGAGACTGTTTAATGCTTCTCCGGTAAAGGCCGCTTCGGAACTCCCATTCAAACCCCATGCTTTTCTGGAGATTGCGACGGATGATACCATTACCGTCTGGGTGGGCCAGACCAATCTCGGCCAGGGCACCCATACCGGTATTCCCATGGTGATTGCCGATGAACTGGAT
>JASFSK010000217.1:0-7444 GCA_050114455.1 Desulfobacterales bacterium
ATACGCGAGCAGTCTCTTCTTGGCGGTGTAAACAGCGCTGGCGCCTTTGTGGTAGTAAACACCGGCGCCTTCCCCGGTCCGAACATCACTTATAGCCGGCTCTTCCTCCTTCCTGGCAGCCGCAAACCCTTCCAAGAAGTTATCCTTTGCTTCTCCAGCGGGCAAGGCTGCGGCTATCGCCTCCATTTCTTCTGGGGTAAACCTTGCTTCTCTTACATTCTGCTTTGCGGCTTCAGCGGCGGTTTGCTGGTTCTGTTCAGGTTCGGCTGTCTTTTTGCTGGTGGCATGAACGGTCTGGCAGGCAAAAAGAAGGAAAATAACCATCAGCATCGAACTCAGCACCCGTCTTTTTTTATAATTCTTCATCGTGTTCTCCTTAGTATAATAGTATCATTATTTTGTTCTGGATAATTTGTTTATCAGTGTGCAGACGTCCGCAACCCATACCATACCAATCCTTGAGGAAATGTTTCCCGAGATCAAGGACATTTGGTCCAATTGCGCCGGTCGGGGGCAGAAAAAAATGCACGGTAATGGGTGGCCCGGGAAAAGATTAGGGAGACCCGCACATACGCCTCCTCATGGCGATGATCAGTGCCCATTAGAGATATGCCAATTGTTTGGTTTTTGTTAAATTTTTAAGTTTCTGTTGACAAGCTTAAAGAATATGAAAAGTTTATAAAATATATCCACTTTACCAGTTGAAGTTTGTATTTCGGATTATTATGTTTCAATAGAAAATCATTTGAGACTCGGGGTACCTTCAGATTTCCGGGTCGTTGCGATGATCTGGATTCGGTAGTTTAAAAAAAATCATCTGCTTGAATTTTCAATTACATTCAACCTCAAAAAAAGGAGCTTGTCATGGTGAACAAAACTTGTAAATCATTTTTTCTGCTGGTGTTCGTGTTAAGTCTGATAACGGCGTTTGTTAGCATCTCTTGGGCCAGCAACACCAAAGAGGATAAGGCGATTGAGCGGATTAGCCCCGAAGATGCGCGTCAACTGGTGGAGTCTGGCCAGGCATTGTTAGTCTGTTCCTACGACGATGACAGCTGCAAGTCTAAACTGGTTCAGGGCGCTTTATTGCAAAGCGAGCTGGAGGCTCGCCTGCCATCTTTGTCCAAGGAGACCCAGATCATTTTCTACTGCGGGTGACCGAATGAGGGCACCTCTGCCAGTTTGGCAGTCAAATACAGCGAAAAGGGCTTTAACAACGTCATGGCTTTAAAAGGCGGAATAGACGCCTGGAAGGCGAAGGGTTATCCCATGAAATAGCAGTCAACGCCCGTTTATGATTCATTTCTGAATACGATCTGCTCTCGGCACAGAATCCAATCCATGGCCAACCAGATGATCACCGGTCCATGTTGAACCCATACAACAACATGGTCAAAAACATGGCCGTGGCCGTGGTGAACCATCAGCGGCCGCAGGTAGTAGATCGGCAGCAGGGCCGAATATAGGATCAGGGCCGGATGAGGATGCAACGCCAAAAACGGGAGCAGCCAGAGATAATACCAGGGAAATTGGGTGGGGCTTAGCATAAACAAAAGGGTCGTGGCCATCAGAAACTGCTGCTCGACCGCCATTTCCCGGCGCCAAGCCAGCCACCCGACTCCCCCGGCCACAACCAACGCTGCCACCAGACGGGGTATCCAGGCGGTCAATGCTGGCGGCAGCTGCAGCCAGCCGGCCATGCTGTCGACGCTCCAGGCCAACAGCGTGTAAAGGGCGTCATTCATTTCCCAGTAGCGGCTGTAGGCCGCCAATCCCGACGTCCGATTCAGCCCGCTGAGCAGCATCGGTAGCAAGGTTGCGGCCAGACAGACGGTAAAGAGCGTCAGCGAGCCGATCAATATCCGAGGCCGTTTCGTCAGGCGGCGCCAAATCATCGGCATCAGGAGCATCGGCCATATTTTAATGCCGATGGCCGCACCAAGGGTAGCAGAAGCGGTCATTGGCCTGTCCCGATGAACCGCTGCCACAGCGGCCACCATGAAGGGCAGCATCAGGGCATCCAAATGGCCGGAATTATAGACCTCCTTGATCAGCAGAGGATTCCACCCGTAAATCAACAGTCCAGCCAGCGAGACTCTCATACGGCAAAGGATAGCCAGGGCTGCCAGGTCAAAAGCTGCCAGTACCAGAAGCCAGGCCCAAAGGCTCCAGGGCGACAAGCGATGGGCCAGGCCAAAGGCTGCCTGTGCTAACGGCGGATATATCGTTCGCAACCAGGGATAGTTGATACGCTCAAGAATTCCACTGGACTGCCGGGCCAGTTCTGCAAGCGGCGACGAATCGTCCTGAGACATCCCCTGAAGGATTTGGCCTGGCGAATGCAAATATGGATTGTGGCCGTGGGCTGTCAGGGCGCCATCCCAAAGATAGCGGTAATGGTCGTCTTCCAAAATCGGCGTTCCAGTCACCATCGTCATACGCAGTCCCAGAGCGATTACCAGAATCCAGGCACGCAATATCACGGAAGCCGACATCAGGCGGCAGATTTGGGCAGCGGCAAAGTAAACGCCGCCGGCGGCCATCATCAGGGCCACAAAGCCGGCTACCGGTTGTTGTTCGATGGGTTTGTGAATTGCCAGCGCGTCAGACATACCCGATACTGCCAGAAGAATCAGACCGATCAGAATTCCGCTGGCTGGTAAAATCCATCGAAATGCCTGCAGGACCCCCGCAGGGAGATCTGGCTGTGGTGCCCCCTTTTTTATCCGGCATCTGCGATGGAAGGTGTTGCGACCGATTATTTGACTCCAATGGAAGAACTTCTGCAAATCATTGACTGGAATTGATCTTCAGCGGTTCCAGGCTGTGTCTACTCGATATAATTTCAGCATTCCAATGTCAATTGAAACATCAGCTTTGGATTTAAGGGCGGCATTGATTGATTGTATTTCGGGAGTTTTGACTTTATTTTTTGAAATCCGAATAGGACGATGACCATCAGAAGAATTGCGCCGACTGTAATTAAGATTTTCGTCATTTTTGAACTCTTTACAGTTTATAAAATTCATGAATAATCAGTTAAATATGGGCTCGTTTTACTCAAGTTTCGGATTTTAGTTACCAAAACTAACAATCCGTCGCTTGACTGTATCAAAAAAAATTTTACTGTAATTACTATTCTCATCATCATAATAATATACTTGACGACACATGATCAAATTTTCATCTTTGCTGAGGGTCAATTTGACTGCTACAATATAATTTTAAAAATGGGAGAAATAATCAGGGAACATGTTATGGACGCTCCCATCAAAATGAGAAAAGCATTCATCAAGGCTCTGGCAGTGGGGCTTGCGACTTGGTCAATATATGGGAAACGGAAAGGAGCATTGAAATGACAGCTACGGCCGAACATCGACGACTTGCCGAATACCGCCGTCGTAAAGCGAACTGGAAAAAATGGGGACCCTATCTGAGCGAAAGATCCTGGGGCACGGTACGCGAAGACTACAGCGCCGACGGCAGTGCCTGGGAATATTTTCCGCACGATCATGCCCGCAGTCGGGCCTACCGTTGGGGCGAAGACGGCATCGCCGGGTTCTCGGACCGCTATCAGTATGTCTGTTTTGCTCTGGCACTTTGGAATGGTAAAGATCCGATCCTGAAAGAACGCATGTTTGGTCTGACCGGAACCGAAGGAAATCACGGCGAAGACGTCAAAGAATACTACTTTTACCTCGACAGCACCCCTACCCACAGCTACATGAAGATGCTCTACAAATACCCTCAGGCGGAGTACCCTTACACCGATCTTGTGTCTGAGAATCGACGCCGGGGATATTTGGATTTCGAGTACGAACTGTTGGATGCCGGCGTTTTTCAGGAAAACCGCTATTTCGATGTCGTGATCGAGTACGCCAAAGCCAACCCGGATGACCTATTGGCCAGGATCACGGTGACCAACCGCTCACAGCAGGCCGAAAGTTGTGCTGTCTTACCCAGTCTGTGGTTCCGCAACACCTGGTCCTGGGGCTATGACAATGGTCCCATGAACGACGTCCCCGGCAAGCCTCATCTAAAGCAGATCCAGGAAACTCCCGATCTTACCGCAGTTGAGATCAACCATCCAGCGTCTGGCACTTATTATTTATACGCTGAAAATGCCGATGAGATGCTGTTTACGGACAACGAAACCAACTTTGCGCGCTTTGACAATTCCCGCAACGAGAATCCGTATGTCAAAGATGCCTTTCACCGCTACCTGGTCAATGGTGAAAAAGATGCCGTCAACCCGAAAAGGGAGGGCACCAAGGCCGCTGCCCTTTACAATGGCGACATCGATCCGGGCACGTCACGCACCATTCGGCTGCGGTTGACCAACACAAGCCACGCAAAGCCCTTTGCTGAATTCGATACGATTTTTTCACAACGGCTAACTGAAGCAGAGGAATTTTATGACGCGATTCAAAAACAGAGCCTCAGTGACGATGAAAAGCGCGTGCAGCGACAAGCTCTGGCCGGTATGCTGTGGACCAAACAGTTTTTTTATTACAACATCGAGCAGTGGCTGCAAGGAGATCCCGGCATGCCGCCGGCACCGGAATCACGCCGTCATGGGCGTAACAGTGAATGGGAGCATATCAACAACTTTGATATCATCTCGATGCCCGACAAATGGGAATACCCGTGGTATGCAGCCTGGGATCTGGCGTTTCACTGTATCCCCCTGGCCATCGTGGATGCTGATTTTGCCAAAAGGCAGCTGGATCTGATGGCCCGTGAATGGTACATGCACCCCAACGGCGCTTTGCCGGCCTATGAATGGAAGTTCGGTGATGTCAACCCTCCGGTGCACGCCTGGGCCGCCTGGCGGGTTTACAAAATCGACGCCAAGCAGCAGGGGCAGGCCGACCGGTCCTTTCTGGAAGGAATTTTTCACAAACTGCTGCTGAATTTTACCTGGTGGGTCAACAAAAAGGACACCGACGGTAACAATGTATTCCAGGGCGGATTTTTAGGCCTGGACAACATCAGCGTGTTCGACCGCAGCGCCCCGTTGCCCACCGGCGGCCACATTGATCAGTCCGACGGGACTTCCTGGATGGGATTTTATAGCCTGGTTATGTTAAAGATCGCCCTGGAGCTGGCCAAAGACAATTCGGTTTATCAGGACACGGCCAGCAAATTCTTTGAGCACTTTCTGCGCATTGCCCGTGCCATGACTGCGGCTTGCCACGGCGGCCAAAGCCTGTGGAACGAAGAAGATGGCTTTTTCTATGACGTGTTGCATCTGCCCGACGGCGGCATCGTCCCCTTAAAAGTTCGCTCCCTGGTGGGTTTGATGCCACTGTTGGCCGCGGAAACCCTGGAGCATGAGCTGGTGGAGAGCCTGCCGGACTTTAAGCGTCGCTTGAACTGGTTTTTCGACAACCGGGCGTACTTGCGCGACAGAGGCGACGTTGCCTGCGTTAAGGTCGAGGGTGAGTGTGCCCGCCGACTGCTGGCCATTGTCAATCGCGATCGGCTCGTCAGAACGTTGAGGCCGATGCTGGATGAAACCGAATTTTTATCCGAATACGGTATCCGCTCGGTTTCCAAGTATCACCAGGAAAATCCGTACACATTCTACGTGAACGGCCAGACTCACACCATTAATTACCAGCCGGCCGAGTCCGAAAGCGGACTTTTTGGCGGCAACTCCAATTGGCGCGGTCCGATCTGGTTTCCCATCAACTACCTGCTCATCGAGGCCCTGCAAAAGTTCAATCACTACTTCGGCGATTCCCTGAAAGTGGAATGTCCAACCGGCTCCGGGCAAATGATGAACCTGGGAGAGGTTGCAACCGAACTCTCCCACCGATTGGTCAAGATGTTTTTACGCGATGATGATGGTGAACGTCCGATTTATGGCGGATTAAACACCTTTCAGCAGGATCCGCATTGGCGGGATCTGATTTTATTTAATGAATATTTTCACGGCGACAACGGTGCCGGTCTGGGGGCCAGTCACCAAACCGGCTGGACCGGTTTGGTGGCGAAGTTAATTCAACAGTCTGGCGGATGGCGGGAAGAAATGGATTAAACTTGATTGCAAAGGAGGTGCAATTATGAGCGTTGAACAATATCCGGATGTCGTCATGCCACAATGTCCGGTGGAGAAAATATTGGAAGGTCAAAAAGCCCTGGTCACCGGGAGTGCGTCGGGAATCGGCAGAGCGGTGGCAATCGCACTTGGCAAGGCCGGTGCCGATGTGGTCGTCAACTACCGGGGCGGCGCAGACCAGGCCATCAAGGTAGCGGCTGAAATTGCAAAGTGCGGCAGTCGCGCTTATGCCCACCAGGCAGATGTGTCCAAAGAAGACCAGGTCAAGGACATGTTCCGAAAGATGATCCAGGAATTCGGTACCATCGACATTCTGGTCAACAACGCCGGTCTGCAGCAGGATGCGCCTTTTGATGAAATGACAATTGATCAGTGGAATACCGTTATCAATGTGAACCTCACCGGGCAATTTCTCTGTGCCCGGCAGGCCGTGCGGGAGTTCAAAAGACGCGGCGTCGTAAAGACCGTCTCGTGCTCCGCGGGAAAAATTATCTGCATGAGCTCCGTGCATGAAATCATCCCCTGGGCCGGTCATGTCAATTATGCCGCCTCAAAAGGCGGTGTGATGCTGATGATGAAAAGCATCGCCCAGGAGGTCGCTCCATATCGGATCCGGGTGAATAGCATCGCACCGGGAGCCATTCGCACGCCGATCAACCGGCCGGCCTGGGAAACCCAGGAGGCTTACGACAAGCTGATGGAGCTGGTGCCGTACAAACGCATCGGCGAGCCCGAAGACATCGCCCGGGCCGCTGTCTGGCTGGCTTCCGATCACGCCGACTATGTCAACGGCGTCAGCCTGGTGGTTGATGGTGGTATGACGCTCTATCCGGGATTTGCAGAGGGCGGCTGATCACCGTGGTTGGGGTTCAAGTATCGATTTCCGGCTAACAGGATGACAGCACCAAAAAACAGGATACTTCAATGACAATTGCATTCGATCAACGTATTACACAGAATTTTAACGAAGCGATTCGACGGGAATGGCTTGAAACCAATGGATTGGGAGGATGGGCCAGTTCAACTATATCAGGGGCGCACACCCGCCGATATCATGGATTGTTGGTGGCCGCCATCCGACCACCCGTGGAACGTATGGTCATGCTTTCGAAACTTGATGAAACGATTACGGCAGACGGTCAACGGTTGGAAATGTCAACCAATGTTTACTCGGGTGCCGTTCATCCCCAAGGGTATCGATACCTTCAACATTTTTCAAAAAACTTCTTTCCAGTATTTACATACGAAGCCGCTGGCGTGCGCTTGCAGAAGACGATCGCGGCGGTCAATGGAGAAAACACCACCCTGATTCTCTATGAAGTATCCGAAGCCTCGCGGGCTTTCACGTTGGAGCTGCAGCCATTTATGGCGGGTCGCGAT
>JASFSK010000218.1:0-7438 GCA_050114455.1 Desulfobacterales bacterium
ACGGCCAAATCATCCGACCAGGCGCCAATTGAGTCATCACTGATTTTGATAATCTGAATGGCAATATTGTTGATCGGCCGGCCGATGCATATCCCGTGGCCTTTGTCACTAAGTTGACGGGTTTCGTTTAGAATTTCATTACTTTTAATCGAGATAATCGGAACCGCCTCCGTGGCGCCATATGGGGTGTGTATCTCAGCACCGTCCTTTAAAATCGAACTAAAACGTTCGATATTGTCGGCCGTTACCGGCGCTCCGGCAGATATGACACGCTTTAGCGAGGGAAGTAGGATGCCATGTCGCTGCCCGTAACGGCCGACACGGTTCAAAAGAGCCGGGGAGGCAAACATGTTGGTGACGCCATGATTTTCAACCGCCTCGATGATACGCTCGGGATTGACCCGCGCCGGTCGGGTGGGATCCATGTCGGGGATCACCGAAGTGACTCCCAGGGCCGGGTAGAATAGAGCGAAAAGAGGAAAGGTGGACAAATCGACTTCGTCGGATGACATATTCAGATGGGACTGAATTTGTTTGAGCTGGGCATCAAAATTGCCGTGGGAATACACCGCCCCTTTGGCCGGTCCGGTGCTGCCCGTGGTAAACAGGACGGCCGCCATATCACTGCCTATGGTTTTGACGCAGGCGAAAGGACGGCCGGGCGACTGTCGGAGCTTGGCCATCGTGAGCCCACCCCAAAACCAGCGCCGACCGACGGTAATCCAAGTGTTAACGGTTTTAAAGAATCCGGGATAAACGCTGCGAACCACATGAGCCAGGGGGATACCGATAAATGCCTTGGGGCGGGTTGATTTAAAACAGGCGACCATGCGCTGAATGCCCATACCCGGATCGACCACGACCGGCACGGCCCCAGTTTTAAATAGGGCAAATATCAGGGTAAAGAAATCCAGACTGGGCTTGACCATCAAGACGGTTCGAGTGCCGCGGGTAACGCCGGCTGCCGTCAGGCCGTGGGCCAGACTGTCCGATTCACGCTCGAGCTGCAGAAAAGTCAGGTGTGAATAGGCCACGCGTCCATTTTTGTCCCTTCCCGCCGGATACACCACCGCTCGTTTATATGGCTGGGTTCTGGCTGCTTGCGCTAGATAAGATGCGATATTGACATAATGGTTGCTGGTTGGATTGGCTTTATTCAATGCAATAGGACCTATATTTTTGTCACCGTGTTTGCAAATGAGTCCGCGGATTGGATTCACAAAGGGTGTTTTTCTATAAAATTTTGCACCAGGGAAATAATTTTCTGCGGTACATCTTCGAGGACATAATGACCGGCTTCCTGAAACAGATGAACCTCGGCTTTTGTAAAGCGGCGTTGCCATTCCGCAAGGTAATCCTGATCAAATACAAAATCTTTGGCCCCCCAGCAAATCAGCATGGGCACATTCGAAAGGCTTTGCAGCCGGTCATCAACCTGCTTGACCTGATGGTAGCTCGGATCCTTTGGGGTCAACGGGATGTCCTGGACAAATTTTAAGGTGGCGATGCGATGTTTCCAGCAATTATAAGGGGCGACAAGTCCATTTTTAACTTCCCTGGTGAGCCCTTTTGCGGTTGCCATGGAAAGGGCGCCGCGTGCGAAAAGGTTAAAGCCGAGCACGGCCAGAGCGCCCAGGAAGCCGGAATGCCGGACAATGTTCAATCGCAGGGGAATCTGTTTGGCTACCGGAGGTAAAAAAGCAGCCGTATTCATCAATACCACCCGGCCGATTTTTTCAGGACTTCTGGTTGCATATGCCATGCCGATCATACCACCCCAATCATGAAGAACCAGGGTGATCTTTTCATCGGCTATCAAGGTGTCCAACAAATGCTGCAGGTCGTCAATTCGGTTGCGAAGTCTGTAATCATAATTTGCCAAGTCTGGTTTGTCCGATAGACCGCACCCGATATGATCTGGAACGATGCAGCGGCAGTGCCCGCTCAAGGCCTTGATTAAATCTCGAAAATAGAAAGACCAGGTCGGATTCCCATGGACCATCACTACCGGATTGCCCTGACCTTCATCGACATAATGATACTTTAAAGCATTTATATCAAGGTAATGGGAGGTGAAGGGATAAAGGTGTCGGATGCCTGATATGTCGATGGGTTTTCTTCTCACTGTTTGTTTCGAGAGTTTAGATATTATATTTCGCTTGGATCGTAACTGGCTGGCGGCTTTGGCTGGGTACTCTAATCCTCATTATTGCCGCATCCGGTACCTCTGATTTCTGATCTCTGCCATCTGCTTTTCCTACCACTGTATGCCAAGCATCAAGCAATTGAGACCGCTTCCGATACCCAGGAAGCCGACCATATCATGGGGCTGTAAAAATTCCCTTTCATCGGCGATGGCTGCCGTAATCGGCAATGATACGGTGCCAATGTTGCCGAGATACTGAAATGTTGTGAAGTCCCTGGTTGCTGGTATTTCAAGGGCGCTTAAAATCGTCTGCTGGTGGGTCGCACCCACTTGATGGCAGATGATTTTATCCGGGAGATCACCCGACCAGGAGAGCTCTCGACGAAAGTCCGCAAAAGTTTCGACCCCCAAGGCGACGCCGTTTTTCAAGACCCCGGCAGAGTCGGTTTCCATGATATGCATGCCACTTGCCGCAATACCGGTGTCGGGTCCCCATACACACAGTCTGTGAAACGCAGCGGCATTTCTGGCGACGCCACCGAGCAAGCGGTGTCCGGCCGCGGAAAGTGAAGCATCCGTGAGAACCACCGCGATCGCGCCGGAACCACCCGTCAGTGTGGCAACGGTTTTTTTGAAAACTTCCATGCTGCCGGTTTGCAGGAGCCGGTCTATGGTTGTATCCACGATCTGACGGGCGGACTCGCAAGAAACAATCATACCGGCCCGGATTTGACCCAGTTCGATGGCATTGGCCACCTGCACCATGCCATTGAGAATTCCCAGACAGGCGTTGGAAACATCATAGATCTGGTTCTCAGGGCTCAATCCCAGGCCGTCGGCGACGGCGCAGGCGGTTGCCGGCTCCAGATTATCACGGCAGACACCGCCGTAGATGAGCATGCCGATATCATCGATTGAAATTCTGGAATTTCTCAGGGCTTTTTTGCCTGCCATAACCGCACCGGAATGCATCTTAAAATCCGGATCCCAGAGTCGTCTTTCGCGGATGCCGGTGATTGTCTCCAATTGGCCCTTTTGGAAATGCAGACGTTTATACAGGGGTGCCAGGCGGTTCTCTAGATCTTCCGATGTGACAACGTTCGGTGGCAGTTCGTAGCCGAAAGCATCAACAAAAACTTTAGTATACAGCATATTAAGCAGTCAGAAATCTGTTTAAACGGGTAATAAGACAATACCAAAATTATCCATTTTGTAAATATAAAGTCCATCCACCTTCAGGTAGCCTTCGGCCCTTATGGTCGGGTGCGGGCCTTCCAAGACTTCGATTACAACAGCCTCTACTGTGATCAGGTGATTTTTTGGCAAAATTTGGCCTCGATAAGTCCAGTTGTGAGGCATTCCGGTCAACAGCCCAAATCGGTGGCTGTCCACAAGATGCGGCCACCGTTGCCGGGCGATGTATTTGAGCAGCTGTATGAATGATTCGATTCCCAGCGATCCGGGTAACACCGGGTCCTGGTAAAAGTGAGCCTCAAAAAACCATTCGCGGGGATCGACCTGCTTGGTTCCTTGGACAAATCCCAGACCATTCGGCCCGCCCTCGGGAATATATGCTTCAATCCGGTCGATCATTCGAATGGCCTTGGCCGGCCAGTTTAAGCCGCTGGTCGGCACCGAATCCGCATCCTGGGGCGAGAGGGGCGGTAGATCACGGAATTCATGGTTCCGACCATGCGCCAATTCGGTCCGGGTGGGTACGTATGCCTGTTTGTCGGCATCCCGAATGCCTTCCTGAACCGCCAAAGCCTCAAGCGTGAAAAAACCGAAATTGGTACTGCCAGCGTAGATTTTTTGATCTTGATGCCACACTTCGAAATCAAAATGCTCGATAATCATCTCGCCGGCCTCTGCGGCATTGGTCAACCGTGTTTTGATCGACACGGTACCAAACGATGATGAAAACTCTCTAAAAAGCGTTGCCTGGCCGCCGAGATTTCTGAAACGCAGATCTTTTTCGCTTTTTAAGGCAGATCCCATGTAGGCTGCCAGCCAGCCACAAGGTTGCAGCGCAACCTCCATGATAATGCTAAGCGGCGCTACAGGCGCACCTTCGGCCCGAAAAAACCAGGCATCCGGCGAGACATCAAATTCCGCTTCAATCCAGCCATCCGGTTTTACCACCCAGGGTTCGGGATCAACCCGTGTTACCCTGTCGATAAACATAAAAGGAGGTCCGGGTAATCGGGCGATGAACCGATTTCGATCAAAAGGAACATACCGCTGACCAAAGGCTTTGGAAGGGCTTCCGACTGCTATTTCGAGGATATGACGGCGCTCGAAAACTGCCGGGCGCTTGACTGACGGTTCATCCCGATCGGCATGTCTGTTTCTGTGATCCCAGAAGGTCTCGATTTCTTGTCTGGTAATGCCGCTCATTTGCAGCGACATATTTTCAAAACGCACAATGCGGCTGCCGTCTGCATACATGTGCGCATCGGCGATGACAAAAGGCTGGGGCCCATAGCCGAATTCCTTGATTTCGACTTCATAGACAACCCGGTGGGTGGCAGGGGTCACCGGCCCGCGACACTTCAGGACGCTTTGAACGCCGGTAACGGGCTCGTAGTAAACCTCAGATCTGTCCGTGACCCATCCCAGACGCTGCATCCAGACCCTCAAGGTATGCACGCAGCATTCGTACATCAGCGTTCCCGGCATGACCATATCATCCACAAAATGACAGGTTAAAAACCAGTCATCGGCATGGATGTCCGCCTCTGCCTGAATCAATCCCAGGCCATATCTTCCGCCGACAGGATCCAGATTGATGATGCGATCGATCAATTTCATCGGGCCGCCGGGAAGACGAATCGAACCGGGCAGGGTGATTGCGGTGAAAAGGCTGCCAAAACATCCGGCCGCATCGCCCATTCGAAGCGCTTCGATTGCCGAATCATCATACCTTTCTTTTTTCATCTCTACCAAAGGTTTCCAGTCGGCCGGCTGTTTGCCGGCCATCGGGACGGTTTCATCGCCGGTTAAAATGATGCCGCCCGAATTGATAACTTCCTCCTCGGTGAAGAAGCCGGCACAGCCGTCGGTCATGGTAATCAGAGGCGCGTCGGCAATAAATCCGTTGAAACTGAACAGGAATAAATAGGTGTCCCCTTGACGTATAAATTTGCTGATTTCAATTTCATACCGAATCGTTTCACCTGGCAGGGGCAACTCACGATGAAATTGAACGGCAGCATCCAACAGTCGGTAGGCTCTTTTTCCTTTGACTGCCAGGTCGATGCCCAGGTATGCGCAAAGAAACAAATCCGCTTGACCGGCTTCAACTGAGATACAGACCGGGGCATGTCCGCCATCCAGATACCAGGCCTCCGGCAATACATCATGTTCGGTGACAATGCGGCCCGAATCCAGGGATCCTTTTTGGCCTTCAATTGATAAAATGCGATCCACCAGCATCAGGGGCTCATCCGGCAAGCGAACTCTAACCGGATAACTGTCGACCATGGAAAACTCGGATCCCAATACCTTGGCGACAGAGCCTGTGGCAAATTCCAGGCAATCTTGTCGCGAAAATATCGGATCGCAACGGGGTTGCGACTTCAAACTATTCGATTTTTGATTTTGAAATTTGGGATTCAGAATCAAACCTTCGCCCTGGCTGACAGCCTGCTCCAGCAGTTTGGTCTGCAGGGAGAAGGTCCTGGCAAAATTTTGGCTGATTTCATCGGAAAGTTCCAGAAACTTTTGATGGGTTTGGGCGCTGGTGTCGGCGATTTTCGCGGAGGTTTCAATCAGATCCGAAAATCGGGAGCCGATACTTGACATCCGGCTGACCGCTTGATTCTCACGACGTCTCTTGAGATGAATTTGATGGTTTGGATCGGCCATACCCGGCAGCTTCTTGCCGGTGCTTGTTGAACGCCGCATCTCGTCCACCTTAACCGGTTTTCTGACCGCTGTTTTCTGTCCACTGTCGTCTGAGCTTTGTATTCCATTTTCTATGCGCTGCTCTTTGTCATCCTTCCCCAGCGGCAGTCTTGGTAGAGACCCTGTTCCGCCAATGACCACCTTGATCTGATGTTGGGCTGTTTTGCGTCTCGCCGCCACCATTGCCGGCGGATAGGACGAGGTGCCATAAAGCATATCCAGATCAACCGGCACCCGTTGCGCAATCAAAGCAGCCAGAACGCTGACAATGGTCGTATAGTCGTCTTCCCCCCGGACGCACGCTGAAAGTGCCAGATGGGGTTTGTCTTGCAAAATGCTACCAATCATGCGGGTGCAAGAAGAATAAGGGCCCATCTCCAGAAAGACACGCACGCCATCGCGGTAAGCCTGGTGGACAGTGGTGGTAAAATCAAAGCCGTATAGGGCCTGGTTCAGAATTGAATCCGCAGCCTTTTCGGTTGTTAAGTGATAGGATCGTCCCAGTGCGCAACTGTAAAAGCGGATGCCCTCCGGCTGCCGGGTGGGGAAAACGTGTAAATTTCGATAGGCATCCTTAACCGGTTTCAGAGCATCGCAATGTACCGTAACGACGCCGTCCAGATATACTGCCTCACAATCGAGATCTTTTATCACGTCCCTGATATCCTGCTCGCGGCCGCCGATAACACATTCAGCGGGCGTGTTTACGATTAGCAGACGGGCGGTTGCATATCGATCGGTGATCCGGCGGACCAAATTAGCTGCACGATTTACCACCGCAACGCGCCAGTGGACATGGTCATCTGGTGCAAGTTTCCAGGCCTTGCGGGCCGCATTGCAGGGTCCGGCAAGTTCAGTCGAAAACAAATCAGTGTTTCGCATGCGATGCAACATTTCACCGCGTTCGGGCCACACGCCCATGGCAAAATATGCCGCCGATTCCCCTAAACTGTAGCCAATAACAGCTGAGGGCTTGATGCTGAAATGGGCCATCAATTCGGCAACAACCGATCCATGAACCACTTGCCCGAAGATCATTCTCAGAGGATCGGAAATGATTTTTTCGTAGGACGATTTTTGCCAGCCCGGCTCCCATGATACCCGCCAGGGAACATAGTACTCGGGCAGAAGCTGGGCTTTTAGCTCCAGGGTAGCTGTATCCAGGTCATGAAGGATTTCCGGCCAACACACCCCGATATCTCGCCCCATGCCCAAATAGTGGCTGCCAGAACCCGGAAAGACAAAAGCCAATTCTCCCGTTTGTCCCAAAGGATTCGGTGAAAAATGGATCCCACTCTTTGGTGATATCTTTTCAGGCTGAGACAATGCCACTGTCTGTCTGGCCTGGGTAACTCGTTGTTTTAACTGCGACACATTTTCGGCAAC
>JASFSK010000219.1:0-7385 GCA_050114455.1 Desulfobacterales bacterium
CGGCCTAATCGGTGAATCCGGCGCGGGAAAATCCACCATTGGACTGGCCTCGATGGCTTTCACCCGTCAGGGCTGCCGTATCACCGGTGATTCGATTATCTTTGACGGTAAGGAGCTGTTCGGTGCATCTGAAGGATTTTTGAGAGAAATCAGAGGGGTACGCATCGCCTATGTCGCCCAAAGCGCTGCGGCCTCATTCAATCCGGCCCACCGGCTCGTCAGTCAATATGCCGAAGCGCCGGTTCAACATGGATTGATGCCATTTCATGAAGCTGAAAAAAAAGCCGTGGACATCTACCGGCGGCTGCTGCTGCCGGATCCGGAGAGAATTGGCTACCGCTACCCCCATCAAGTCTCCGGCGGACAGCTGCAGCGCGCCATGGTGGCCATGGCCATGGCCTGCACACCGGATATTATTATATTTGACGAACCTACCACGGCCCTGGATGTGACGACCCAGATCGAAGTCCTGGCAGCCATCAAGAAAATAACCAGAGAATTCAATACCGCGGCCCTTTACATCACCCACGACCTGGCGGTGGTGGCACAATTGGCCGACCGTATTATGGTGCTCAGACACGGTGAATTGGTCGAAGAAAATAATGCCAGGGAGATGCTGGCCAGTCCCAAAGAGGACTACACCAGAGCATTGCTTTCCGTGCGCACCCTCACGGAACACAAAGATCTCTCCCTTTCGGAGGAGGACGTTATTCTGGAAGTCGAAAATGTGTCGGCCAGCTACAGTGGAAAAGAAACCGAAAAGGTGCTTGAAGATATCTACCTTAAAATCAGACGCGGCCGAACTGTCGCCCTGGTGGGTGAATCTGGCAGCGGCAAAAGCACCCTGGCCCGGGTGGTAACCGGATTACTGCCACCGCTTCAGGGTAAAGTTGTTTTCGAGGGCAAAGAGCTGCCGCCGGCATTAAAATCCCGTGATCGTGAAAGTCTCAGGCAAGTTCAAATGATTTATCAAATGCCGGATACAGCCCTCAATCCCAGGCACAAAGTCCGGAAGGTCATCGGGCGTCCGCTGTCTTTCTATTTTCAAATGAGGGGCAAAGAAATAGAAAAGCGGGTATTGGAATTGCTGGATATGATTGAATTGCCGAGTCGCTATATCGAGCGCTATCCCGGTGAACTGTCGGGGGGAGAGAAACAACGCATATGTATCGCCCGGGCGCTGGCCGCCAAGCCCAACTTGATTATCTGCGATGAGGTGACATCGGCGCTGGACCAGCTGGTGGCCGAGGGGATTCTCGAACTGCTGCAGGATTTACAAAATGAACTGAGCGTTTCGTATCTTTTTATCACACACGACCTGGCAACGGTCAAGGCCATCTCAGATGAGATTGTCGTTATGCTACAGGGCCGAATTGTCGAACAGGGCGTAAAGAAAGAAGTTCTGACACCGCCACACCATGATTATACAGATCTTTTACTTTCTTCCGTGCCGGAAATGGATCCGGATTGGCTTGACGGCGTCTTGGAAGATCGTAAACGAAAAGGCATCAAATCGGCGGACTTCATACAATCCTAGCAGGTGTATGATGCGATAACCAGCATTAGACCACCTCGATAGCTGATTGACGATGAAATGACGAGGCTCTATTTTAAATCATTTCTAAATCCATCCTAACAACTTGTATTGCGATCCCCCTGTGGTTATTCATTTTTCGAGTGCGATGCGCATTGCGCTCCATTGACTGTCTGATTTAGCAACCCGATCTTAGTTTATATGTATCAACGACACCGAAAAATCAATTAACGTGAGGTAGAGAGATGAGAACATTTGCCGAAAAGGCCTACGATCTTTTACGAAAAGTACCTGAAGGCCGCGTGACAACCTATAAAGAAATTGCCCGTGGGCTGGGTACCAAAGCCTACCGGGGCGTTGGTCAGGCCATGAAGAGAAACCCCTATGCGCCTGAAGTGCCTTGACACCGGGTCGTTGCTTCATCCGGTCGGATGGGAGGATTTCAAGGAAAGACATCCGGAAGCTCAATTCAGAGAAAAATGAAAATGCTTAAAGCCGAAGGAATCGAAATCAATGACGGTAAAATTGAGAATTTCGATAAAATTCTCTTTCGATTTTCTGAACCGTAAACCGCTTTTTGAACGAAACCATCACAATCAAACACGGTTTCGGAATTTTTTTGCATTCCTGGCCGTATTTTTACTGACGACCCCACCAGTAACGCAGCATTTCAATTGACAACCACAGTTCTTGCTGATTAAGATAAAGATGTTTGCTAAGACCCTCAGTTTTAACAATTAGAAATCTTGAAAACTGCTAGAAGCTTTACAGCTTATTGTTTTCAAAAACTATTAAAATGTATATTAAAATTCATATGAGATATAGGTCCTAACTTATTTTCAACATCTGCAGGAGGTCGCGATGAAATTTTTGGTATGTTACAATGGAACCGCTGAGGCCAAACAAGCCCTAAAGGTAGCTAAAGAGCATGCCGAAGTTTGGAATGCAGAACTGGAAGTCGTCAATGCTATTGTCCGTATTGAGCCTCTAAAGCATTCTAAAGTTCAGCAGATGGAGGTAAATCTCGAAGATGAGATAAAAGAAATCTTAGGTGAAGATGCAGCCCAATATGAGGTGCAATTACTTCTGACCGACCTGACTACCGGCGAGCAGCTGGTAAAATTTTCTGAAGATCAGGAAATCGATCTAATATATCTCGGTATTTTTAAAACATCCAAAGTTGGCAAGTTATTATTCGGATCAACGGCCCAGTATGTTATCTTGCATGCTCCCTGCCCGGTGGTTACCGTAAAAATCTGAAAGCATTAAAAATCGACTCAATATTCTCTTACACTGCCTGAAAATGATGTTCTGCAAAGGGTATGGTCAATTCATACAAACCATTTTTCACCCGGACATTAATCGGTAAATCACCATTTTCAAAAATCTTCATCATTTTTTTGTTGGCCTCCAGTACCTCAGCGGTAAATCCTTTTAAGCCACGTTCGATTGCCAGCGGTATCAGCATTTCATAGAGGGCCGTTGCGATCCCCTGATTATGGTATTTTTCATCGACGACAAAAGCCAAATCGCCAAATAAGCTTTGTTCGTCTCTGACAAATCGGGCTTCTGCTATAATGGTGTTTTGATCGGACTCAACGGTAAGGGCAACCACAGACATGACATGGCTGTAGTCAATATTGACGTATTCCTGCATTTTTTTGTGCGGCATGGTGGAAATGGGATATAAAAAGCGACGGTAGACGGTTTCATGGGAGAAACGATAGAAAAGACGGCGCATAGCTTCTTCATCAGAGGGCTTGATGGCTCTAAACCGCACCCTCAACCCATCCCGTAAAATTCTTTCGGTTGTAATTTCCATGGGATAAAGCCGGGCGCTTTCAGAAAGAAATATCTGATCAGCAAACAGGATTTTCTTTTTCTTGGCCTGCTCGACCAGCTTTTCCCGGTCGTCCGGATGTGCAATATCGATCAGTGCCTGAGCCCGTTCCCGGATCGTACGCCACTTCAGGTTGGCGATGCCCCATTCGGTGACAACCACATCAATCGCCTCGCGCATGTGGAACTGATTGCGAAGATCCCGCAGCATCACCACAATATTGGGAGATCCTTTGGGGCTTCGGCTGGGCAACCCGAATACGGTGCGCCCTCCGGCAGAGATTTCGGTGCCGGTAAACAGATCTGCCCCCTGACCCGGTCCGGAGGAGATGCTGCCTTTGCCCACGGAGAAAGCAACCCTGCCCAACAGATCCACTTTGCGAGCCCGAAATACGGCAACAAAATTGGGATTACGACCAATTTGGGTTGGATCGAACACTTGTTCGACACCTTGAAACTCAATCAGTGGATTGCGGTCCAACCATGCCATCAACTCCGGTGTTCCCAACGCATAGGATGCCACCGATTTTCCCCTGAAAACTTCCTTGCGGTAATTGGTCACGGCTCCGCTCTTAACAAGATCCATCAATGCATCGGTAAAATATGATGAATGAATGCCCAGGTCTCGCTTTTGAGTGAGACGCCGACCCAAGGCCTCGCACAAAGAATCCGTGGAAAAACTGAGACAGTCCCCATCCTCAATAACCTGTGCCATGTTGGCAGCCACCTGATCGATTACCTTGCTGACCCGTCGACGTTTGAAGTAGATTGGCGGCTCGGCTGATTCCACGAACAGGTCGAAATCCGAAACAGAGACAATGGTGTCGCCGAAGGTGAAGGGGATTCGGGGGTTGATCTCACCCACTACGACAGACGCCTGCTCCATGGCTTCCCGTGCAACGTCGACGGCCACCCCGAGGCTGCAATAGCCAGCCTCATTGGGAGGCGTGATTTGGATGAAGGCTGCATCAATGGGTATCCGTTTGGATTTGAAAATTTGAGGTATCTGGGAGATACGGCCCGGGATCAAGTCGACACTGCCGGCGACAATAAATTCACTGGCCACCCAGGTGGAAAAAAAAGTCTTGAGGCGATAGTTTTGGTAATCCAATTTTTTTAGGGAAAGGATGTCCCCGTGGCTGGTCAGCTGGATCAATTCCAGGTCATTCGTATTCGAAAGGCCGGAATCGATGAGGCATTTCATCAGTGTGCGGGGTTCTGCCACGCCGCTGCCGAGAAAGATTGTCATGCCCGGTTTGATATAGGCCAGAACCTCCTCGGGAGAGACAACCAGATTTTTCCATTTATTTTTTTTAGGACTGTTTTGTTCAATTTTCATTCGGTTACCCTTCACGGGTGTTAAATGTTTAACGCTCAGCGTTGCCGCTGGGCTGAATAATGGCCGTATGGTTTAAATATCTGTTGCAGTCAAATGCCTGTCGGTGCTAAATTGATGCTCTGTCCTTAAACCTCCGGACGCAGTTGATGTCAATATCGAGTAGCCGGGCAATATTGAATTTGGCTTCCATGCATCTGGGAGATCCGGCATGGGGATGCAGCAAACCCAGGTTCAAATCTTCTCGCACCTCGCTCATAATGATTGGATCTGTAAGATCAGACACCGAAACACCCAACCGGTCCGCTACATATTTTTTGGCGTCGCCAATTTTCATACCACGGGAAATTTGCATGCGGGCCACCAGATCTCCGGCAGTTCGCATTCCGCCCATTCCCGAGGCAATCGCGTGCGTGATGGCCATGCCAAAGGGATCACCAACACCGACCTACAATCCGTCCAGCCGACAAATTTCAACCATTGCTTTGGATGCCCTTGAGGCAACATCCAGTGGCGGATGATCATGGACGGTCATGGCACCGACACCCATACCCATATTTACGTGCACTGGAATATTGGCTGCCTCACAACAGGCTTTCATGAACGTGATTGCCCGTGATAGGTTCCAGGGAGTCGATTCGTTGGTGTTGGTGTTGCACACCGGCCCAAAGATGGTCACACCGGCCCGTTCAGCAACCTTAATCTGCTCATGGGGATACATCCCGGCCAGGCGGTCACCGTCATAGTCTAATTCACCATGCATCCCCAATACGAATTCCCCGGCCATACCCAACTCAATACATACCTCAGGATATTTATGTTTGAGTATCTCGGTCGCTTTCAACCCGGCCAGATAATCCGCATCCCCGGCAGCGCCGACGGTGTCCAGGATGATGGCATCAGCGCCGGCTGCATACAAGGCTTCAGACACAAAGACGATATCTTTGACGGCAGCCTCAACCGCCGCTTCATATGCATTCTGGGCTTCTTCAATCTTGCCCTGAGGCAGCAACTCGGAGGGATTGGGGAAAGGGCCGTCCGGTTGGCTGTAAAGGCCCAAGTTTGGCATGGCCCCGTAAAAGACCGGAGCCGTCGTGACACTCAATATCTGCTCCAGGAGCGGTTGTTCATACGTGACCACGGGCTTAATCGGCTTAAAACTGTAGTCGGTAGCGCCCATTTCCAAGGTGTCGGCGCCCATAAGCTTTTCATAGACTTGAAGACATTGAAGCCGATCCACATTGATCTGGGCACGCTTCATTTTAATCGGCGTGCCATCGTAGGAAAGAATGACTTCCTGGCCCGGTTCGACTCCGATGAAGCGATGCGGCGAACTGAAAATATCAAAAAGATGCTGCAACTCCTCTTTGGAGAGCGCCGGAATATTGCCGCGTTCTGCGGCTTCCCGGGTGCCGTCCTCCATATCCCGCCAAACCTCGTCTACACCTAAATCAACGGCAGAGCCATCGCCGAAGCGAGTCCATATTTTCTCCATTTGATCCTCCTTAATAAAGGCGTTTTACGGAAGTCAAGATTTAAAAGTACCCGAATTAATTTTCACTGAAAACAGACGTTGCTAGTCATTTTCCGCTTGAAACCAGGGAAACATGGAAACGGCGCTGGTATACTCGACAATGATGGTCAGGACGACGATGACGCCAACCAAAATCAGAACAAAAGCAGCATCAACGCCGCCGGCCGGGAGCTCAGAAATTTCCTTAAAAACGAGCTCGATATCACTGTCCGTCAGGCTGTCAATTCGGATTTGGGCTTCCCGTATGTCAATTCCGTGGACAACAAGCGCCTTCTGGATATCCTTTCGGGACATCATTTGTTTGAGATAGCTGCGAGTGCCTTGATTGCGATCAGGTATCAACAATTTCTCTGTCCCAACCATGGCAGCTGTAACTGGTTGATTCAAGGTCGACATTAATAGGAATACAATAACCGCTAACATAGTGATCGGCTTGGCCATTTTCTGAAATTTGTGCATCGATAACCCCGGCTTTTAGAGAGTGGATTGGCTGTGATTTAAAACCCGCTTAATATAGAAATGAAAATAAGATGATCGTCTTTGTCTGAAAATTACCTAACAGTTCTTGGGGCTGATTCTATCAATAAAGACACGATATTGGATGTTGAAAATCAACCGCTTTGACCCGTTTTCTTCACAATTTGCATTCTTCAGGGTACCATGGATTGAATTTCTTGCAACGTCTTTTTAGACACAGAAACCAGAGGGCCTCCGAGCGAAACAGCCTTTTGGGCTGCTGCCAGGGCTTCCCGCTTACGTCCCTGCTCTAGCAGAACTTGGGCCAGATTATTATATGCCGGCGCAGCCAGCGGGTATCGCTTGGTAGCTTCGCGAAAAGCACTCTCAGCCCTCGTTAGCTCTTCCATGGCATAATAGCTGTTTCCCAGTCCCATCAGAGCGGGCAGACTTTCAGGCCAGCGTGTTAGAGCGGCTTGATATCCGGCAACAGCAGCTTGGAAATGCCGCAATTTTTCCAGCCCGAGTACTGCCGTTAGATATTTATTTTCTTCAGCAGCCACGGGGAGTTGAGTAGGTTCGAGTACCAACAGCCCCCAATTGTTGCTGTGGGCCCAGGTTTTCTCGAATCTATCGTATGATATGACTTTGCGTCGGGTTACCCCCGACCGAAGGATCACATTCTT
>JASFSK010000220.1:0-7373 GCA_050114455.1 Desulfobacterales bacterium
TTTTTTCTTAAAAAAGGCGAAACTATCGGACTGGTCGGAGAAAGCGGCTGCGGCAAGTCAACGACCGGCCGGTTGGTTTTGTGCCTGATTGAGCCGACGGAAGGAACCATTTACTTTGGAGGACAGGATATCAGCAAGCTGGACCGCAAACAGATGAAAGCGCTTCGCCGCGATATGCAGTTGATCTTCCAGGATCCCTATGCATCCTTGAATCCCCGGATGACCGTAGGCGCCATTGTCAGCGAAGCGCTGAAAATCCATGGCACCGCACAGGGATCCGAAATCGAAGACCGCACCGCGGAGCTGTTGAAGCGAGTCGGCCTCCATTCCGAGCACCTCAGGCGCTATCCCCACGAGTTCAGCGGCGGTCAACGCCAGCGGATCGGTATCGCACGGGCCTTGGCGTTGAATCCCCAATTGATCATCGCCGATGAGCCCGTTTCGGCCCTGGACGTATCCATTCAGGCGCAGGTGATCAACCTGTTGCAAGATCTAAAAAATGAATTTGATCTCTCCTATTTGATCATTGCCCATGACCTAAGTGTCGTGGAATATATGAGTGACCGGGTTGCCGTCATGTATCTTGGCCGAATCGTTGAATTGGCATCAGGACACACTTTATATAATAATCCCCAACATCCCTATACCCAGGCGTTGTTGTCGGCCGTGCCGATTCCGGACCCACGTCTTGAAAAAAAGCGTCACATTTTGGAGGGTGATGTACCCAGTCCGATCAATCCACCACCCGGGTGTCATTTCCACACCCGATGCCGGTATCGGCAGGATGAATGTTCAAAGTTCCTGCCGGAGTTTCTTGATACGGGTGATGGGCATTATGTGGCCTGTCCGGTTCGGGTCGGCGGGAATTTTATTCGTAAATAGGCCCGCTGCCAGTACATGCCTGCGGCTCCTGCGGCAAGTGATCCGTGTTTAACGACTGCAAGGTTCGCCAAAACGTTTGAGAGGCGGCATGGGAAAAGTAGGGTGTTTGGTCGCCAAAATACACCATTATCCGGCAAAACATGGAATGATCCGTTCGCATCGCTCTCAAAACCGCGGGAATTGAACCAAATTCCAGCTGAAACTTCTGTTGACTCCGGTCAAATCGATAAAGCGATGTCGTCAGCGCAATGTAGAGTCTGCGTCGTATCTGGTTGACGGGAATACCTGCCAATCGGCTCGATGCGGAGGCCTTTGCAAATTTTCTGACCACTGCCCGTAAGTGCGCATTAAACTCTTTCTGTTCGCCGGAAAAAAAAGCCGGATCGAGCTTCCACTCGTCGATGATACGCACAATGCTGTTGATCACCGCCATCGCCATCTGTTCCTCGCAATTTTTTAAATGCGATACAAAATAATTCATTGTATCACTAAATTGAATGTGACTTAAACTAGAGAAATCAGGTAAAATGCGTTTGTCCAACTTCCTTTTCGCAACCGGATTGAGATGTGCGCCAAGACCCAATACCATCAATTCATAAAAGCGGGGCTTTGCCAATACCATCGGGTAGTTGCAGCCTTCATCAAGGAGTTGCGCCTGTAGCTGTTTTGAAAACCGCGGCTCCTGGCGCTGGAGCAGAAATTGCATCATTTCGTTGATCAGTTGCTGCCTTTCTTCGCTTTGGTGGTGGGTGTATTTGCTCATGTACGCAAGTTTTTTCGGAAACCGGGGACAGCGTCGATTAGAAGGAAGCCGGCGCAGCGGATTTTAACAATGGTAAAATGCAGTCTCGCAGGCGATGTGATAGGATGGTATGAGTTTTTGTTTAAAAAGTCAAAAAAAATCCCGGATCTGACGAATGTCGATCCGGGAGTAACTTTTTCGTTATGATTCGAGTTTGTGAGGATTGCAAAGATTTTCGGATTTGACAGCGCTTCTTCCGCAGTTTTGACAAAAATAGCGGGCCGGCTGAATCAGCTTTATAAAATCTTCGGTGTTTGATTGAATGTAACCTTCTTCCTGGAGTGCACACAAAGTTTTTTCTTCTGTATTACTCATGGGTTTGTTCCTTTCTTTTTAGGTTGACTTAATTTTTATGTTTCCGGCATAGCGCCCGACCACATCCTCTCCAACGCAATCAGATAGGTCGTCGCTATTCGGCGACGAAACGTCATTAACAATGTCCAAGGGGCAGAAGTAATTTTCTCCACTGCCGTCTTCAACCATAACGAATGTATCACTGTGGTTATCTAACATATGCTTTACCTCCTGTGGTAATGTCAACGAGAGATCACGGTTCTCTTCAAAATGAAGAATTATCTCTTTTGTCCCCAGACTGCATACACGGGATCTGCGTATCTTAATTCGGGAAAATATTTATCATTTCGCAATCGCGGCAGACCCCTGAAAGAGTAGGTTTGGAGATCCTTGAAGTCCCCCGAGCGACTAAAATATTCCAGGACCATGCCCATGCGCTCGAATTCATGCAGCTCTTTCCAGACCTGAATGGCCTTGGTGGGGAAGCAGCGGTTGGAAAAAGTTACAATGAAGTGGCCATCAGCCCGCAGGATTCTGGAAACTTCCTTGAAAATCGCCAGCGGTTCGACGAGATATTCAATTGATACCGTACAGACCACCGCGTCAAAACTGTTCGACTCGAACGGCAAACCGGTATTGACATTGAGATCCTGAACCACAACCTCCGACAGGCGGTTATTTTTATTGAGCTCACTTGCATTGAGCCCTATTCCGGCTACGCGGCCGAGACGTAAATTTTCAGGCAGATGAGACTGCCAGCTGCTCATCAAGTCCAGCACGTTCATACCGTCTTTTAGAAAGCGTCCGTATGTATTTGAGATAATATCTATGGCGGTATCATCGATGTGTTGCACAAAGCGAGGCGCGCTGTAGAAGCGGGAGTCTGGCGTCTCGTCTTCTCGTCTAAACCCACCCCCGGAAAAGAAATCCGTTTGCCGCCCCTGCCATCTTGCCTGCATGCCCGGACCGTTGGTCAAGGTCTCCATCCAGTCGGCACTGCTGCCACCCCGCTCTATATCATTGGTCTCAACTTTTCCAATCAGTGCCGAAATGGTAAGAGCTTTGCCAGTCAGCGGATGATTGAAGTCCACTGATACCTGTCCATTATTCAGACCCACGCATCTGAAGGGTTGAACGTTGGCGCTAAACACGCCGTCAACACCCTTGAGAATGCCTTTGGGATAAAACCGGCCGACTTTTGGTTTTCCAGTTTCACCTGCAGTTGGCCGTCCATCAATTTTCTTTTTATCCACCTGAAATATCTTCTTCCCGCTGAAGTCTGGAATCACATCTTCCGCATCTACTTTAAAATCGATTCTTTCACCTGCCTGTTTTCCCATCAGATTTTCAACTATAAACGGCGGAAGATAGTCGCGCCAAATATTAATCCGGCTCGCCTGATAGCCGTCTGTATGGAGCGCGGTATCACTTTTCCATTTTAAGTGAAAGACGACATCCACAAGACTTTCCATGGTGATAAAATTCTCTATCATTTTAGAACCCTTGTATAACTCTGTCGTATCCTCGTTGCTGAAATTGTAATAAAATTGACTTAATCATATGATATAAAGATATACCCGCGGAAGAAATTCTCAATAAGAGAGCATTCGGAGTCTTGTGATAGGTAAATACTATAGGTGAAGTATCCGGAACCTTAGAGATTCGCTGAAGAGTCGGCAGGACAGACAAGCTGCCGGTGGAATGCAGCAGATTTTCTAGGCCGAAATTGAAAGAAGATAAGATCGCAGATTGGTCCGCTTGTTTCTGAGTCCAAATTTAACCCGAAGATTTTTACGATGAAAATTGACGGTTGTCTCGGAAACATTCAATACATCAGCAATTTCCTTGCTTGTTTTGCCATCTTTTACCAGAGAGGCGACCTGCATTTCCTGGGGGGTGAGCAGTATCTTGGCATTCACAAATCGCTGCAGCAGGGGAGAAATGATATCCTGGAGGTGGGTATCGATGATTTCCACCAGCGTTCTGTCCTTGGCCCTCAGTCTTGAATTTTTCAATTTTTCGACATAGGGCAAGACAAGGTCTTTGACATTGTTCAACACCTTTTTCTCTAATTCCAGTTTGTCTTCTTCTCGCTGTTTGAGCAGTACCTTCATGGCAATATTGGTTTCTTCAAGGCTTTGTTTTTGCTCGATGAGCTCCTCGCGACTTTTTCGAAGGGCATCTTCTGTCAATTTCAGGGCCGTAATCTCCTCATGACTTGAGATTACCCGGACAGGGCCGGATCCGGTCATGCGTATGGCCCGCATGTAATACCAATGAGGGCCATCTGGAGAATGACATGGATAATCGTACAAAAATTCTTCAAGATCTCCCCGAATCACTGCCCGAAGGCCCTCGGCGACCTTGCCGGCATAGTCAGATTCACTGCCGGCGGTGGCCTCACAAATTGCGAGATAATTGGATCCCCTGTCATCATGGTCTTCAGGCATCCCGTTTTTGACCGCATAGTTTCGCCACGCTTTGTTGGTCTCGAGTATCACACCATTCTCGTCCAATATGGCAATGTGGGCCGACAAGGAGTTGAGTACGGCTTTGGCCAGATGATCTGAATAGAGGCTGTCAGCTTTTTTGTCATTTTTCAACCGGTCATTCATCTTTCAAAACCTTTGTTCGTTCTATTGCTTGAAAACTACCGTATCCTATATACAGATAATGGTTTGCCATGGCAATGTCAAAATTCATCATTTCTGATGGCCGGCAATAGCACCGATACTTTTGCATTAGAAGCAGCTGCCGACTGTTCCAATGGGCTGGCAGACACCAAATTTTTAGGATGTACCAAAACTTCACCGATTATTCATTGAATTTCTGTAAATCAGGTATTATATTGGCAAAAATTAAAATTGCCAAACAGCAGGCATCAGATCCTATACTGCTTCCAACACCAACACATCGGCTAGGATCAACCAATATCAAAAATATTGGTATGCATTGGCAGATTGAGCAGTTAAGGTTTAGATTACCATGACGGGTTCAAAAATCCAAAAAACCGCTATCAAACAATTAATAACCTCGGTTCTGCGCTGGTTCGACTCAGAAGCGAATCTGGAAGCCTTCACGGCGACTGGCCAGAAGAAAGTGGATTGGCTGCGCATTGCTCCGCTAATTTTCCTGCACCTGATGTGCCTGGGTGTCATCTGGGTCGGCTGGAGTTGGACCGCCGTCTGCGTGGCCGCCCTGCTTTATTTTGTGCGCATGTTTGCCATCACGGGTCTTTACCACCGCTATTTTTCCCATAAGGCCTTTAAAACCCATCGGTATTGGCAATTTGTGTTTGGTATCCTAGGCAGCTCCTGCGTTCAAAGAGGTCCACTCTGGTGGGCGGCCCATCATCGCCATCATCACCGCTATACCGATCAGGAAGAAGATGTTCACTCCCCCAGTCGCCATGGATTCTGGTGGAGTCATATTGGCTGGCTAACCTCCAAAGCCAATTTTCCGACTCACTATAAGTATGTTGCCGAATGGGCGAATTATCCCGAATTGTACTGGTTGAACCGGTTCGACACGGTCGTCCCCATTCTGCTGGCCGTGACGCTGTATGTCTTCGGCGCGATTCTCGAGCATTTTGCCCCGGGACTAGAAACGAATGGCATCCAAATGGTTGTGTGGGGCTTTTTTATATCCACCACTGTACTGTTGCATGCAACCGTAACGATTAACTCCTTTGACCATATGTATGGCAGTCGTCGCTACAACACACCAGACACCAGCCGCAACAATCCGCTACTATCGCTGATCACGCTGGGCGAAGGCTGGCACAACAATCATCACCACTATGCCGTTTCCGCCCGTCAAGGATTTTTCTGGTGGGAAATTGACATCACCTACTATCTACTGGTCGTACTATCCTGGCTGGGTATCATTTGGGATCTGCGTTCGGTACCGGAGCATATGCTTCGCAAAAATCTTATCGTTCCTCAACCCTAAAACGTGGTTGCTTCTGGCAAACTGTGGGCCATACCAATGGGGGTCATCCGATGCGAATCGCCATTATCGGGAGCGGGATATCCGGCTTGACGTCGGCGTATCTGCTCAGTGAAAATCATGAGGTCGTCGTCTTTGATGTCAATGACTATGTCGGCGGCCATACGAATACAGCGGATGTAGCCCTAAACGGGCGGCAATATGCGGTGGATACGGGATTTATCGTTTTCAATGAGAAAACCTATCCGAATTTTATAAAGCTGATGAAGCGTCTGGGCGTGAGCTGGCAAAACTCGGTCATGAGCTTTAGTGTGCAATGCGAAAAAACCGGCCTTGAATTCAGCCCCAGTACACTGAATTCTCTTTTCATCCAACGACGCAACCTGTTGAAACCTTCATTTTACAGAATGCTGTGGGATGTCATGCGTTTCAAGAAAGATTCGGAAGACCTACTGGCATCCGATGATTATGATCGGACGCTGGCTGAATTTCTGAACAGCAAAGGCTACTCTCAAGCATTTGTGCAGCACTTTATCATTCCGATGGGTGAGGCCGTCTGGTCGGCGGATCCGGTGAAATTCAATGAATTTCCGGTACGTTATTTTGCCCAATTTTTTAAAAACCATGGGTTTTTAAATATCAAAGATCAGCCGCAGTGGCTGACCGTCAAAGGCCGGTCCAGACAATACATCAAGCCGATCACCGAGGCCTATGCCGATCAAATCCGGTTGAACTGTCCGGTTGCCTCAGTACAACGACATTCAGAATTTGTCGAGATACAACCAACCAATCAACCGGCCGAAAGATTCGATCAGGTCGTGATCGCAACCCACAGCGACCAGGCCTTGGCCATGCTGACAGATCCAACGGATGCCGAACATAAAATTTTGGGTGCGATTCCCTACCAGGAAAACCAGGCGGTTCTGCATCGCGATGAATCCTTGCTTCCCAGCAAGAAAGCGGCATGGGCGAGCTGGAATTATCATATTCCCAAAGAAGATCTTGGACGCGTCGCCGTCACTTACGATATGAACATTCTGCAACGCATCGGAGCGCCCAATGAGCTCTGTGTATCGCTGAATTTGGCCAAGGCGATTGATCCGGACAAAATTTATCGGAAAATGATATACCATCATCCGGTGTATAACCCGGAGAGTCTGACAGCAAGGCACAGCCACCGGGAAATTAGCGGAATTGGTCGCACCCATTACGCCGGTGCTTACTGGGGTTACGGTTTTCATGAGGATGGTGTGGTCAGTGCACTGGAGGTTTGCAAGCACTTCGGCAAAGCTCTTTAGTGAAAGATAGGTTCAGCCCAGAACTCAGGAACCACCCGGTTCAGGTTAAGAGGATCCATGCACAGCTGTATATACGAAGGCACCATCCGGCACCGGCGATTCAGCCCGCGGCCCAATTGTTTTCAATATCGCCTGTTTTTCATGTTTCT
>JASFSK010000221.1:0-7360 GCA_050114455.1 Desulfobacterales bacterium
GTTCGTGTACTTCCTGGGTCAGCCCGGGGTCTTTTAATACGATTCCCTCAAAATGAACGAGCGGAATTTTAGCAATCGTTTTGGCATCGATTTTCGCGCCGTTTGCAATCAGAACTTTCTTGTCTTTTTTGAGGGGTGCATAAACCTTTTGCCCAACCAACAACTGTTCAAGCTGGGACTTGACAACTTCTGCTACCACTGCGAGCTCATCATCCCGATCTTTTTCCAAGGTGGCGATCTCTTCATCTTCGATCAGGCGCGTTCTATCATCTTTTTCAATTCCCCTTCTGGAGAACACCTTTGCATCGATGACAGTTCCCTGCACACCGGGCGGGACCCGTAGGGAAGTGTCCTTGACATCACCTGCTTTCTCACCGAAAATCGCACGCAAAAGTTTTTCCTCGGGCGAAAGCTGGGTTTCCCCTTTGGGTGTAATCTTGCCAACCAAAACATCTCCCGGATATACTTCGGCTCCGAGCCGGATAATCCCACTTTCATCCAGGTTTTTTAAGGCTTCCTCGCCGACATTTGGGATGTCTCGAGTAATTTCCTCTTTACCAAGTTTGGTATCCCGTGCGACGACTTCAAACTCTTCGATATGGACCGAGGTGTAAACACCATCTCGAACCAGTCTTTCGCTGACCAAAATCGAATCCTCAAAATTATATCCGCCCCAGGGCATGAAGGCCACGGTAACGTTTTTACCAAGAGCCAGTTCGCCTTGGTCTGTGGCGGGTCCATCTGCAATAATTTGTCTAGCATATACCCGCTGGCCTTTCTTCACGATCGGCCGGTGATTGAAGCAGGTATTTTGGTTGGATCTGATAAATTTTGAGAGATTGTAGATGGTGACATCTTTTTCATTGGGATCATCGGAAGGTTCATGTCGGAGAACTATACGGCTGGCATCGACATCCACAACCACGGCATCACGCTGGGCTACAATGGCCACACCGGAATCTCTGGCCACGACTTCCTCAATACCCGTACCGACCAGGGGTGCCTGATTCATCAACAGGGGAACTGCCTGGCGCTGCATGTTGGAGCCCATCAAAGCACGGTTGGCGTCGTCATTTTCCAAAAATGGTATCAGTGAGGCGGACACGCTAACCAGCTGATTCGGGGAAATATCCATTAATTCTATGTGTTCGCGGTCAACCATCATCATCTCCCCTGCCACTCTGGAGGTAACCAGAGGATTTAGATATGATCCCTTGTCATCAAGCGGTGCGTTGGCCTGGGCGATGGGTAGTTCTTTTTCCTCGAATGCATCCAGAAATTTTACCTCACTGGATACCTTGGCATCTTTGACAACGCTATACGGTGTCTCAATAAAACCGTAGTCGTTTACCCGGGCATAGGTGCTCAAGGATACAATCAGACCGATGTTCGGCCCTTCCGGCGTCTCGATCGGACAAATACGTCCGTAGTGAGATGGATGCACATCCCGGACCTCAAAACCAGCCCGCTCGCGGGTCAGGCCGCCGGGGCCGAGCGCACTCAATCTTCTTTTGTGGGTTGTCTCCGAAAGGGGATTTGTCTGGTCCATAAATTGTGATAATTGGCTGGTCCCGAAAAATTCTTTAACGACGGCGGATACCGGCTTCGGATTCACTAGATCATGGGGCATCAGTGCATCCACTTCCTGAAGGCTCATGCGCTCTTTGATGGCCCGCTCCATTCGAACCAGCCCGATGCGATATTGGTTTTCCAGCAATTCTCCCACCGCACGCACCCTTCGATTACCGAGATGGTCGATATCATCTACGACTCCCTGGGTGTCCCGCAGCTCGATGAGCGCTTTGCAAGTCAACAGTATATCCTCCTTACGAAGGATGTTTAGATTTATTTCACTGCTGATACCGAGACGCTGATTGATTTTCAGACGCCCGACACCCGAAAGATCGTAGTAGGTTGACTTGAAAAAAAGATTATCGACAAAATCCTGAGCAACTTCCGGAGTGGCCGGGTTTCCAGGTCTGAGGCGGCGATAGATCTCGATTAACGCCTCTTCCTTGGTTTCCACCTTATCCATCAGCAATGTCTTGCGAATGGACTCGCCGGAAGTATATCCATCTATGAATAACAATTCGAATTCATGGATGCCTGCTTCAATCAATTCAGTCAGTATTTCCTCATCGACCGACTCGACCGCTTTGGCAATGATATTACCGCTTTTCGGATCTAGGATCGCTGAAGCAAATGCACGGTCGATAACCTCATTGGCATCGATGGGGATCAGGTCTGCTTTGGTTGCCTGTAGACGCTTGATGGCGCGTTGTGAGAAAACACGGCCCTTTTTAACCAGAATATCGTCTGTTTCGGGATCTTTGACATCCTTGCTGGCCCGTTGACCTCTCAGAAAGATAGGATTGAACTTCTTGAAGTATCTTTTGCCCTTGATGACAATCTTTTCGAAACTGTAAAAATAGGACAACAAATCCTCAACCGTGTATCCGAAAGCTTTAAATAGGATGGTGGCAGGGAATTTGCGTCGTCGATCAATTCGGATATACACGATATCCTTAGGATCGATTTCCATATCGATCCAGGAGCCACGAACGGGAATTATGCGCGAACTGTAAATAATTTTACCGCTGGAATGGCTCTTTCCCTTGTCGTGATCAAAAAATACACCGGAAGATCGATGCAGCTGACTGACGACGACCCGTTCGGTTCCATTGATGATAAACGTACCCTTGTCCGTCATCAAGGGTATTGTCCCAAAATAAATTTCCTGTTCTTTGATGTCACGGATATTTGAGACACCGGTTTCAGTATCGATATCATAGACCACCAACCTGGCCGTGATACGGACGGGTATCTCGTAGGTCATCCCCCGGTGGATACATTCTTCGATACCGTGTTTTACATCTCCAAACCGGTAAGCGACAAACTCAAGAGATGCACTCCCGGTGAAATCTTTGATCGGAAAAACGGATTTAAAGACTGCTTGCAATCCAATATCTTTTCGTTTTTCAGGAGCAATGCCCTTTTGTAAAAATCGTTGAAAGGATTCCCTCTGCATCCCGATAAGGTCAGGGATATCGACAATTTTTTTTATTTTACCAAAGTTTTTCCGTATGCGCTTGTTTGCCAAAGGCCTGTCAGACATGGCATCTCCAAAATTTTCTGGTGGTTGGTTAATTTTTTTGCATGAAACGGACCCAGATGGTACTGCGAACAAAAGCCGCATCTATAAGAATGTGGGTAATCTTAAAGCACGGTATAGGTTGCAAAATAGCGTCGGCGATAACCATGAGGATTCCTGCTGCCGGTGGTCGGATGTCCTGAGGAGACAGCAGACCACTGGCAGCAGACAGATAATTATTTCACTTCAACCTGTGCCCCTGCTTCTTCGAGCTGGGCTTTGATCTTTTCAGCCTCATCTTTAGCGATCCCTTCTTTGACGGGCTTCGGCACTTCGTCAACCAGTGCTTTAGCATCCTTGAGACCAAGTCCGGTGATCGCTCTTACTTCTTTGATGACCTGAATTTTCTTATCGCCGAATGCTGTCAGGATCACATCAAATTCGGTCTGTTCTTGCTCAGCATCTGCTCCGCCGCCGGCATCCCCGGGACCCGCTGCCATCATCGCCACGGGCGCGGCTGCGGAAACACCGAATTTTTCTTCCATTTCTTTGACCAGCTCAGACAGCTCTAACACTGACATGTTAGCTATAAATTCGATAACATCTTCTTTCGTTACATCTGCTTTCGCCATTTTTTCCTCCAATATTCCATTCAAAATATCCGTTGATAATGATTCATTTTTGGTCTAATCCGGACCAGCCGAGGTCAATAATAATCTCTTCAAGCCCCTTCCTTCTGATCCCTAATCGCTGTCAGTACATTCAACATGCTTCTCGGAATTTCAGCCATGATTCTGACAAATGATGTCGGAACCTGATTGAGCACGGATAGAAGCTGTCCCAGAAGAACCTCTCTCGAAGGCAGTTTGGCCAGGGCCTTAATCGCATCCGCATCCAGTAACTTGTCTTTGAGCACGCCGCCCTTAATCTCAAGTTTTTGATTGTCTTTTGCAAACTGAGTCAAGATTTTGGCCGGAGCGACCGGGTCGTCGTAGCTTAAGGCCACGGCGCTGGGCCCCTTGAAAAAATCTTGGATTAAAGCGACATCAGTGTCTTTAGCCGCCCTGATGAGAAGCGTGTTCTTCACTACTTGAAATTCGATATCTTCTGCTCGAAGCTTTCGTCGCAACGCATTTATCGAGGAAACATCCAGTCCCTTGTAATCAGTTACGACGACGATGGCAGATTTCGAAAATCGTTCATGCAGATCTTCGGTAATTTTTTGTTTTTCTTCTAATCTCAATGGGTAACGTCACCTCCTTCCTAGTTCTGAACAAAAACCTGAAGGATTCAAGTTAACGGATTTGCGATTGTGACCCTATTTATACGGTCTATCAACAGACAATCACATATCTGTCTCGGTAGGCCGGCAATGCCGATTAAACACAATCGTTGTCAGCCTTGAAATAAGGTGAACCTACGGTCTTTGACAGAGTGATATTGGTTTGGAATCTAACACACTTGGTAAGCCATCATGGCTATCTTGAGTGAACTGATTCGTCTCCTGTGATTTTTTTTGGCAGGCGGAATCGAACGCCGAAATATAACAAAGTAAACGGGTTATTTGATCAAGTCCTTGATAAGGGCGGTATCTACCTTGATTCCGGGGCCCATCGTCGTAGATATTGCGATACTTCTCAGGTAAGTGCCTTTGCTGGCAGCCGGTTTCAGCCGTTGAACGATTTCTAAAAAAGCGGCAATGTTCTGGATGATTTTTTCGACACCAAATGATACCTTTCCCATGGGCGCATGAACAATACCAGCTTTTTCGACTCTGAAATCGATTTTGCCGGCCTTTAGTTCATTTACAACCCTGGCGATGTCAAATGTAACGGTACCGGTTTTTGCATTGGGCATGAGGCCCCTGGGCCCAAGCAGCTTGCCAATTTTCCCGACAGTCCCCATCATGTCAGGGGTAGCGACTGTTTTGTCAAAACCAAACCAGCCATCCTTGATCTTCGCTACCAGGTCATCATTTCCCACAAATTCGGCGCCGGCATCCAGTGCTTCCTTTTCTTTTTCGCCTTTGGCGAAAACCAGTACTTTAACTTCTTTTCCGGTTCCATTGGGCAGAATCACACTTCCCCGCACCATCTGGTCAGCATGCCTGGGGTCCACGCCCAATCGGACGGCAACATCAACGGTTTCGTCAAATTTGGCATAAGAAGAATCCAGGGTCATTTTTACTGCACCTTCAAACCCATCGTAGTCCCCGGCACTGGTCCTTTTTCGCGATTCAATATATTTTTTACCCCGCTTTGACATCGTTATATCAATCTCCTTAAATCGAATTTCGGTTCATGGGCAATCTCGTTATCCAACTTCAATTCCCATACTTCGGGCCGTTCCGGCAATAATTTTACAGGCGGCATCCAAATCGTTGGCATTCAGATCAACCATTTTAAGATTGGCGATTTCTTCAAGTTGTTGCCGGTTGACTTTACCGACGCGATCCCGTTTGGGGTCGCCTGCACCTTTGGCGATTTTAGCCGCCTTTTTTAATAGTACGGCAGCCGGTGGTGTTTTGGTGATAAACGAAAATGATCGATCTTGAAAAACTGTGATCACCACAGGTATGATCATGCCCTCCTCTTGGGCAGTCCGCGAATTGAATGCCTTGCAAAAGTCCATAATATTTACCCCGTGCTGTCCGAGAGCGGGACCGATCGGGGGAGAAGGGTTGGCCTTTCCAGCTTCCACCTGCAGTTTGATGAGCGCCATTACCTTTTTCGCCATTTTGACCTATTATCTCCTAACTTATAGTTTTTGAACCTGGACAAAATCCAATTCCACCGGCGTCGATCTGCCGAAGATGCTCACAAGCACCTTGATTTTACCTTTTTCGTGATTGACTTCTTCCACAGTTCCGTTGAAATTTGTAAATGGGCCATCGATGACACGAATTTCATCACCGGATTCAAAGAAATATTTTGGCTGGGGTTTCAATTTTCCAGCCTCCATTCTATTTAAAATCCGATCGGCTTCCTCATCGGAGATGGGTGCCGGTTTGTTGCGGCCGCCCAAAAATCCGGTCACCTTAGCAGTATCATTTACAACATGCCAGGTGCCATCATCCAACTCCATCTGAACTAAAATATAACCCGGATAAAATTTTCGGGACGATGTCTTACGTTTTCCTTTGACCAGTTCGACAATCTCTTCCGTGGGCACCAGAACTTCACCAAATTTGTCTTGATGAGAAGAAGAAGCAATTCGCTCCTCGAGAGCGGCCTTTACTTTATTTTCAAAGCCCGAATACACATGGACGATGTACCATTTAAACGCCACTGTTTTCTCTCCTCATGCTATTGGAGTACCATTCGAATCAAACTGGATAATCCCAAATCGACTGCCCCCAGAAATACTGATATGATCATCACCAGAGCAATAACAACCACAGTGGATCCAATTGTCTGTTTGCGTGACGGCCAGGCAACTTTTTTTAATTCAACCTTAACCTCTCTTAAAAACTGGGCGGCCTTGCCGAAAATGTTATCTTTGTGTTTTGTCGCTACCGGACTTGAGGTCGTAACCTGTTTTTTTGCTGGAGCTGCGAATTTTTTCTTTTTGCCTTGGGCCGTAATATCACCAGCAGCGGCCTTGCTCGTCACACTGCCGGTGGCTGCTTGGGTCCCGGGGGTAGATTTTTTTTCAACATTTGTTTTTTTCTTTTTTGCCGCCGTTGGCTTTTTTCGCTGTATCCGTCCCATTTTTCTCCTAAAGTTGAGGTCGGAATTCAAAGGTTATGAAAACATAAGGAATAGGTCGTATATACGACTCCTCGACCTTTGCGTTTTACCCGAAAGGGGTGGCAGGCCAGGAGGGATTCGAACCCCCAACACCCGGATTTGGAGTCCGATGCTCTACCGTTAGAGCTACTGGCCTGCATATTCCGATGCGAATTGTGTATATCAAAATTGTCATTGATTGCTTCTTCACCTGAGTTTGATACGATCAGGGCCGCACGCTATTCGAGAACGGGTCAACTTAAACACCATATGTCTATTTGGTTTCCTTATGCGGTGTGTGCTTCCGACAGAACCTGCAGTACTTGCTGAATTCCAGCTTATCCGGCGTTGTTCGCTTGTTTTTTGTGGTCGTATAGTTTCTGCGTTTGCACTCACTGCATGCAAGGGTAACGATAATTCTCACCTGAAGGACTCCTCAAAGTTTATTCGATAATATCACTAACGACTCCGGCACCCACCGTGCGCCCGCCTTCGCGTACCGCAAATCGAACCTCTTTTTCCATCGCTATCGGTGTGATCA
>JASFSK010000222.1:0-7350 GCA_050114455.1 Desulfobacterales bacterium
ATAGCGTCATTCCGGCGAAGGCCGGAATCCAGTAAATTCATAAAATTCTGGATGCCGGATCAAGTCCGGCATGACAAACTCGGAATTTTTTGCGTAATCAACAAAGCTCTTCTATGTAGTTTCACACGAGCAATGCCGGGCTTCAGCTGGCCCTACAATACCGGCATTGACATGTGTTAGGTGTTGCGCTCTATTTAAATAGAGCAGAACAGACAAATCACCTTTAACCCGCCTTAACGGCGATCTGAAGTGGCGTGGCTTTTGCGATCTTTGGTAGGACAAGCCTCAGCACGCCGTTGTTCAGGCCAGCATCTATCCTACTCTGGTCGATATCCTCCGCCAGGGTAAATTGACGGTAGTAGCTGCCAACTTGATATTCAACCAGAATGTCTCGCTCTTCAGAACGATTATTTGGTTTCACCTTCCCACTGAAAGTTAAGGTATCGTCGCGCAGGTCGATGGCTAAATCCGCTGTTTTGACGCCCGGAATATCAGCCAGCATGATGATTTCCTTGTCGGTTTCAAAAATATCCACGTTGGGCGTGAATACCGGCCCTGGTTTTGTCTGCTCTGCCGGGTAGGTAACTTCTACTTTATCCAATGACGGTCTATGTCACGTCGCATTCGTTCCAATTCGTCAAAAGCACTCCTCCAACCATAATTTGGTAAGTCAAACATACGTTTAATTATCATTTAAAAACCCTCCTTTAGTAGACTCTTTAATAGACTTTATTGTCTACCTGGGTGGTGCATTTCCTATGCCAAATCCACAATATCTTGTTATAATTGCAAATTTTGATATAAAGCAATTTTGAACAAGAATACTGAATTCACTTTTTAAATTGGACACCCATGTGTGTTTGGAAAAGTACTAATCGGCTGGATTCTAATATTATGAAAATATTGTTAATTTTGGGATATGAACCTATTGTTCCGATAGGTAGAGAACCTGAACTCAGAGTTCGGGTTTTGATAAAAAGTAGATTTTAGCCTTTAAAAGCTTCTTTGTGGATGCCGTATTTAACCATTAGCTTGTTCAACTGGCGGGAACTGATTCCGGCTTTTTCAGCAGCAAGATTGACCTTGCCCTTGCTGCGAGTGAACAGGGCTTTGAGATATTGGCGTTCGAAATCTTCGGTGGCAAGCCTGCGGGCTTCTGCCAGAGGAAGGTTGCCCTGGACCGGTAACACGGCATGAGCATTGCCGGATTCGAAAAGCTCGGCGGGGAACCCCTCGGCTGTCAATACCTTCGTCGTCTCCAGAATACAGGCCCGTTCTATCAAGTTTTCCAATTCGCGAATGTTGCCGGGCCATTTATAGTTCTTAAACGCCTGCAAAACCTGTGGATGGACAGAATGGATGTTCTTCTCATGTCTTTGCTTCAGCTTTTCCAGAAACACGTCAACAATCTGGGGAATATCTTCAACGCGCTCCCTTAGCGGGGGTATTTCAATCGGGAAAACGTTCAGACGATAGAAAAGGTCTTTTCTGAAGTCGCCCTGTTCGCTCATCTCGGCAAGGTCAGCGTTGGTGGCGGTTATCACCCGGGCGTCGGTTTGCAATGTCTCTTCACCACCAACCCGGCTGAAAGTACCATCTTGCAATACCTGCAATAGTTTTATCTGGGCCTGAGGCGTAATCGTGCCGATTTCATCCAGAAAAATCGTGCCGCCGCGGGCCATTTCGAATTTGCCCAGTTTTTTGCGCACAGCACCTGTAAAAGAGCCTTTTTCGTGCCCGAAAAGCTCGCTTTCCAGCAGTGTGTCCGGTATGGCGCCGCAGTGGACGCTGATAAACGGGTCATCACAACGGTTGCTATGCATGTGGATCATTCGCGCCAGTAATCCTTTGCCGGTGCCGGTCTCCCCGTTGAGCATCACGGTTGCCCGGGTCGAGGCCACAGCGCGGATTTTTTTATACACATCCCGCATGCCGGCATCGCGTGAACTGATGATCTCCAGCCATTCGGGTTTCCAGAATTGATCTCTTAAATAATCCAGTTCCAAATTTTTTGTCACTGATTCGTTTACGGATTCGATGACATGCCGGACTTCAGACGGATCGATGGGATAGGTCAGATAGTTGCTGGCGCCGGCCTTGAGCGCTTTAACGGTGTCATGGATGAATGTTTTTGAGGATAATATCAAAATCTCAGCCAGCGGATTCATTTCTTTGAAGGGCTTGATCGCCTCAGTGATATCATTCGATTCGGAGGTATCCCGCAGCAATTTTAAATCAGAAAAAATGACATCAAACGAGGATTGGCGATGCAGGTTAAGCGCATTCTTAAGGCTGTCAGCGTTCTTCACCTGGTAATCGGATGGCAGAGATTCACGGATCAATCGGGCTTCGTCTTCTTCCGGAGATATAATTAAAACGGATTTCATTTCAAATACCGTATTGGGATATGGTCAAATCAGCGACCACCAGCAAGCTGGGGGTCGCTGATTTGTAAAATATAATAAATACAAATGGCGATTGTCTGTCAATATAAAACATGCTTTTCTTGCGGGTTGGAGTATAAGACCCGATCCGAACATTAATGAGGGGGTCAAACCATACCTTAGAACTCCCGGTTCCGATTGAAATTAAAAAGCAGAACTGTTTTATCTGATTTTCCCATATTGATCCACGCCTTTTCCAGCCTGCATAAATAAACTGCAAAAACAGCAATTGCGCTGCATAAAAAAAAAGATTGTCGCCTATAATTTCAACTTGCTGATATTATTTTAAATATATCAATATGTAATTATATTTTTCCTGCCCAACCAAATTCATGAGGTCCGGGATCGAATTGGCACATGCCTTGCTCTTATGTTTTTGCCACTCGGGGGATTGAAACATATCGTTGAAAGTTGATCCTTTCGTATGCAGCAAAGCAAAGAAAAATGGAAATCACGGGGATAATTCTTGCAAATCAATGGGATGAGAACGGAAATGTAATCGGAGTATCCATCTATACCGATCGAGAGGAGATTTATGTCGTTGCACAAAACAAACGAATAAAAGAGCTGGTAAACCACATTCAGACCAAAGTCAGGGTGGAAGGCAAGATCAAAGAACGATTAAACGGAATAAAATATGTTTTTGTTGAATCGGTATCTGCGCTGCAGGCGGACCACAATTTTGTCATCCAACAAACAAGGTCCCAAGAAGCGGAAATCGGTGCTTTCACACAACGGATCGCGGCACTGGAAGGTGAAACCAAAGAGCAACGGGCCGCCAAGGATCGTTTGGCCGCGGAAAAAGAATTCAAACAGAAATTTTCCCAAATTCAAAATTACTTCGACCCTAATGAGGCCGAAGTATATAAACAGGGCAGTCAGCTGGTGATTCGATTGAAAGCGATTCAATTTCCGGTCGGCAAAGATATTATCATGCCTAAAAATTATGAACTGCTGAGCATCGTGCAAAAATCCATTCGCACCTTCGGCGAACCGGATGTTGTGATCGAAGGGCATACAGACAGCACGGGATCCGATGAAGTCAACGAACATCTATCGCAACAGCGCGCCGAAGCCGTGCGGCAGTATTTGGTGGCCAATCGCACCCTACCCTATGATCGTATCGTGGCGTTGGGCTTCGGCTCCATGCGCCCCCTGGCATCCAATCAAACCGCAGAAGGCCGGGCGATCAACCGGCGCATCGATGTCATTGTCAAACCATAGCGCCGGGGAAGACAACCAATAACTTCCACAAACACCGCATCGGTGTCCCGCCCCGAGTTTGGCGGGTCATCGATGAATAGAGCTATTTTTGGAGAAATACATATGGGTGAATACCGGTCAATGGAAAAACATGCGAAAATGCTTGGAAATTTTCTGACATACACCCCTGATGTTCCTTCTCTTCTCCAAGCAAACAGCAGATCTTGCTCATTCAAAAAGCAAGGTTTTAAGCATCGATCAGCAGTTAACTTATTAAGCATTTTATGCTTTTCTGTGATGCTTGGGATTTATATATATTTTGCCTTCGCAAGTGAAATTACCATAATTGGTGAGGTGAATTATTTCTATCAGATCATGGCGGATGATCAAATTTATGGGGTTGCCAATACGGCCATGGGTGATCAACTGGTCATGAACCATATTGCCAAAAAGGTAGAGGTAACCGGAACCGTCGATAAAAAAGGGGAGTTGAAAAAAATTACCGTGAAATCATATAGAGTTGTTCCTGAAGTAAATCCCTATTCTCATTAGGTTCTTTGCATAAAAAGTGGATTTGAATATAACCGATATTTATTTTATTTTGCTCTTTTGGTTTTCAGACAGATACGCTTCAATGAAAACGTCAACCAAAGTCATTTACAATTACCGTTTGGATCCCGCGCAGGGTTGCACGGTCCTTGGCTCTGTCGTCCGCCCGGCATAACGAATTAAAGGACATTGGAATTAGAATAAGAATAATCATAACTATCCGAGTCATAGCAGCCTCCTTAAATCATTTTACGCTCAAAGAAGAAATCTATCTTCGGGTAACCGAGCATGCCCGTTCTTCCATCAGTATCTCCGGGAATGAATTTCTTCCAATGTCATCGATTTCAAATCTTCGACAAGTGCAACCAGATGGGTAATCATCATCTCCCATATTTTTTTGCCTTTTTCAGCACTTGCCTTGGTCGGATCTCCCATTACCCCGCTGTTCGATATTTTACGGGTGTAGGCGTACCATAAAACGCCGCGTTTGGAAGTAAAATCCAGATAGCGGCTGGAAAACTCCGGCACTTCCCTATAAGCCTGATCCATTTTAACCAGATGGGGCCGCACCGCCAGAGCAGTGCTGGTTTCGATTTCACCGGCATGCACGTCGTTGGGTGTCTCCACCAGCGCATAAATATCCACGTCGCTGGTCTCCCCGGTATCCACACATACAAAAATATGAGAATCGCGATTGATCATTTGGGCGGCGTGATTCAAGGCCGGACTGTTGCCGCCATGTCCGTTGATAATCACCAGTTTCTTGATGCCATTTCTGGATACGCTGATGCCGATGTCATACACCAGCTTGACCAGCGTGTCGTTGGAAATGCTGACGGTCCCCTTGAATCCCTCATGATGGTATGAAACACCATATGAAATGTTCGGCAGTACCAGTGGTTTGGGATCACTGCAGGCCTCTGCAACCCGAAGTGCCAGATAATTTGCATCAAAGGCGTCGGAGTCTAAGGGCAGATGCGGCCCGTGCTGCTCAATGGACCCCACCGCCAACAGAGCGATGTCCACCTGCTCAAATCGGTCTTTGGCTTCAGGCCAGGTGAGTTCTCCCCATTGATGCCGTTGCTGATCTATGGTGTGATCTACCTTGTCCGGAGTTAAGTGCTGCTCTTGTATATCGAGTTCAAAGACAAAAGGTTGAGACAGGCTGGAATCATAAAGAGGATCAAAAGCCGCCCAGTTTTTCCCGCTGCGGCGCATGGCCCTGTCTGCATATTGCAAAAAAATCCGCAGCAGCGGCATCCGCAAATCCACCGGTATGGCATTCATCGGCGAAACCCTGGGATCATACCGCAAACTCAAGACCTCTGGTTGTTCACTGAATAATTTCTTGCGATGTTGCGGCACATCAATCAACCCCCTCTGCTTCAGCATGAATCCCAGTTGGCGCATGCCGCTGGATTCCTGGGTGACCCCCTTTTGAACAAACCCTTTCAATGCATTTTCAACTTGAGGCGCCCGATATCCACAGTGCGCAGGATCGACATCGAGCGCCAGCAACATGCTGACGATTCGGCGGCATTTCTCGCATTTGCCGCAGGGATAGATGCGATCATCTTCTTTGTGGGCTGCATGACAGGAAGTCTGATGCTGCTGCAGTTGAGGATATCGCAGGGCCAGGATCTTTTCGATGAGAAGCTCCGACAAGGGCCTCAGGATGGAAAACTGGCTGAATGCCCATCCCTTGCGCATGAAGTAACTGGTGATGATCTGATCGAAAAAGATACTTTGATCGAATAGGCCGTCAAAGTGGGAAATCCCATGGTGTACTTTGCGTACCGACGTGTCGAATTCATCCCCGATGACCAGTCGGCTGATGCCTCGTTTGCGCATCAGCGGTAAAGCACCGAACAGAAAAACAGCCACCGTCCACAACCGTATGGGGTAGTTATCGGAGCGCAAAGTAGCAAAATCTTTGCGAATAAAAGGCATGTGCTGGAGCATCCAGGAAAACAATCGATCGGAATTCACCCATACCCGGGCGGTATTGGCCACGTTGTCCTTGAAATATCGATAGGCATTTAGCGCTGTAAACCAGTGCCTGCCGGATTCATTGACAAATATCGGATGAACTTCACAACCAATTTCAGTCAACAGTCCATAGCTTAACAAGCTGTCTTTGCCGCCGCTGGAAAGAACACAGTGTTTGTCTGTGCTGGTTGACCAAAGTTGCCACGAAGATTTCGTCTTGGCCCTGAGTGCCTCGGGAAATTGTAAGTCCGCATGTAAATATTTTCGGCGTTTTTCAGGGACCAGAGCAGCTGCAGGTCCCACCAGGAAAGGATTGGGCTCTAAAAACTTTTTGACATAAATTTCCCGGGCCGTATTTTCCGCCATATCGCGAATGAACAGCCGGTCGATGTTATCATAACGACCATGGAATACAATCGCATCGCAAAACAAGCCGTAGTTCAGGGCCACCTGGGCGGCAATCATGTTGGCCAGATTTTGGGATTCCGGTTCAGATGGATCAAATACGGCTTCCTCATAGCTGTAGATGAGTTCCGTCTGCTCCATTTTTCCGTTGTAGAACAGCCGATAAGGAGCAATCAGTCGCCTGGGTTCCAGCTTCACCGGGCCGACTTCCAGACGCTCAAAGACATTTAGAATGGAAAGCGGGTCGTCCACCGGGTCGTTCAGTGGATTGTTGTTTTGGATTTTTTCTTTGTTGGACATAGTGTCATAGCTCCATTAGAGATGGCCTCAATGTTGACCATTAAGATTTCCTCCCTGTTAATACCGCTACATACCGATCAGCCGGCAACGATTCCTTTGCATGCTTGTTCATCAAGGCGATCAGGCCAGCAGTTGAAGCCGGCAGTACCTGCAAACCCTCCTTTTCACGAATAAGGCGTGAGTAGGTGCGCATGGCTTTATCGGATGCATTGGAAGCCCACCCACTAGTTTGACGGATGGCATCGAGGGCGTGGTCACCGTCGATGGAATGCCAGTTAACCAGCGGTTCGTTTATGCTGGTCTCATGAATTTTTTGGGGGTTAAGGTCTTCACAGGACGGGGAATTGTATACGTATGCCTGGACAATCGGATTTTTTCGGAATGAAGACCCGGCAACGATACGCGGCATCCGAGAAGTCTTACCCCTCCGGTAAAGGCTTAAAAAACCCCTGTAAATTCC
>JASFSK010000223.1:0-7350 GCA_050114455.1 Desulfobacterales bacterium
ATTTTATCATCTAAACAAATCGGAGTGGGTTTGATGCCATGTTTGATTCGCCAACACCACAGAAGTTTCCACTTGTCGCTCCTGAATCGACCAGTATTTTCTGAGCAGACGATTCTTTTGTTCCTCAGAAACGAGCCTGTATCCATTCTTTTGGTAAAATGAAATTGCCCATAAAGCAGTTGCCCAAGTGCCAATTAGGATGGGTTTTTCCGTCATGCTTTGCAAATGTCTGAGCAGCTTTTCCCCAATTCCCTGTTTTTGTGCTTTGGTCGAAACATAAGCATGGCGGATGAGTGTTACATCGCCTTTGTCCTGGATGCCCATGACCCCGAGCAGCTGGCCACCCCTCTCCAGGCCCCAGAAGACAATACCATCGTTGATTTCGGTCCTGAGTTCTGAAAGCGACATGTACGGTTCATGCCACCGGTCTTGCGGTATAATTCCTTTATAGGCTTGGGCAGCATCATTGATGATTTCAAATATGGCATCGAAATCCGTTTCTTTGCACTTCCGTATCATCTTTATCTCCTGCCCAAAGCCGCGGCTAAGTTAAGAATATTTCATTGTGATTACGCATCACATATCACGACGATAATTTCAACAAAAAAAATAGATTTTAAAAAGACGAAAATATGTAGATTACGGATGGACAAATATACCCACTTTCAGCCTATCAAGAATTAGAGATTGCCGACATCCAATCGAGAAATTGTTTCGCTATAATTTAGGTTGATTTGACTGTAGATAGACCATCATACCGGTGTGTATGTTTAAGGCTTGACTATTCGATACAACAATTTATATACACCCGATGAATTCAAAATTTTCTAATAAAACGATAACCGAAAGAAATCATCTGTTGTAGGAACATTCCCTTATGTACCATGAAAAACTGTATTGTGAAGGGATTGAGATCGGTGCGGTTTCGGTGAAATGGGCCCGATTGTCGAATGAAAAAATGGTTGCCTTTGAAGTTGTGCGGCATGACGGCAATCCTGGGAAGGCTGTAAAGAAGATCCTGTCGACCTATAAGCGGGACCGGGCTTCGGTGGTCATGGCAACCGGCCAAGCTGCCAAATCTTTTTTTAACCTGCCCTACCGCTCCGAGACCGAATGTCTGGAAAGAGCACTTGCCAGCTACGAACTGAAGCCTGACCTGCTGCTGTCCCTTGGCGGCGAAACATTCAGCGTTTATCCAATAAAGGATGGGGATATTCGCAATATCATCTCCTCTTCAAAATGCGCTGCAGGTACAGGCGAATTCATGGTCCAGCAGTTTCAGCGCATGGGTTTGTCCCTGGACCAAGGCTTTAAAGCCAGCCTTCAGGGTAAAATGGTTCAGCTGGCCACAAGATGTTCTGTGCACTGCAAGTCTGATGCAACCCACAAACTCAACAAAGGTGAATGCCAGCCTGGCGACATTGCCAAGTCGCTGATCTTCGATTTGGCGAAGAAAGTGGTCCAGATGATACAGATGGCTCAGTGGCCCGTGGGGACCATTGTCGTGACCGGCGGTGTCTCCAATAATCATCTGTTCATCGATCATCTCGGCAGTTTCCTAAGGGATTCAGAAATTCGCGTGTTGCCGGAAAGCCATTATTTCGAGGCGTTTGGCGCCGCTCTTTTAGCCCATGACCATGCCAGCCCGGAATATCGCCTGCCAGCGAAATGGATGAAGCCGTTCAAACTGCCATTCGACCGGCTCACACCGCTCAATGCAGCCGAGCATCTTCTGGATTTCAGGGTCCAGCCTGACGGGGTCAGCAAGATTGAGGATGGTGCAACCTATCTGCTGGGCGTTGATGCCGGTTCGACCACCACCAAAGCAGTGTTGCTGGATGCCGATCGTTGTAAGGTCGGCGCCGCCTGCTATCTGCGCACCCTTGGCAACCCGGTCTCTTCGGTTAAAAAGTGTATCCGCGCCTTGATCGATCAAGTCGGTGACAAAACCATCAAGGTGATACAGGCAGGAACCACCGGCTCAGGCCGTGAAATGGTGTCGGTTTATTTGAACAGCTGTTCGAGCTTCAACGAAATCCTGGCCCACGCCCGTTCGGCCGTCCATGAAGTGCCTGATGTTGACACGGTTTTCGAAATCGGCGGGCAGGATTCCAAATTCATCTCTTTTCTGAACGGCATCCCGGTGGACTATGCCATGAATGAAGGGTGCTCCGCCGGTACGGGCAGTTTTCTGGAAGAATCGGCCTCTGTTGATATGCGCATACCGGTCAAAGACATCAGCGGCATTGCCAAAGAAAGCCGGGATCCGATCGCCTTTGGCGAACGGTGTGCCGCTTTTATCAACACAGATTTGAGAAATGCTCTCCAACAAGGCGCCGACCGCGAGGACGTCATCGCCGGTCTGGTCTATTCTATTGCCGACAACTATATATCCCGTATTGTGGGCTCCCGTCACCTCGGGGACACGGTGTTGTTTCTGGGCGGCGTGGCCCTGAACAAATCAGTTGCCCTGGCCATTGCCTCCCGAACCCGGCAAAAGGTGGTGGTGCCGCCTCACCCTGAACTGATGGGCAGCGTGGGAACGGCCTTGATGTTAAAAGATCTCCTGGACAGGGGGGACATCACTTCCCAAGCCATCGACCTGAAAGAATTCCTCAAAGGGGACATATGGATCAAAGGAACGTTCCGATGCAAAGCCTGTGATAATATCTGCGAAATCCAAGATGTGAACATCAGGGGCCGATCCTATCCCTTTGGCGGGTTGTGCTCCAAGTACGAAATGGTGCGGCACGGCAGGAAAGACGCAAGAGAAGGCCGCGACCTTGTGATGCTACGCGAAAAGCTGATGTTTGAAAAGTTCAATCCCGCACCGCCTGAAAATCCTTTGGGTGTCATCGGTCTTCCTATGGCACTGTCAACTCACGAGCTGTTTCCCTTTTACGCAAGCCTGATCACTGCCATGGGGTATCAAACAATCCTGTCAAATTCTTCAAAAAAGGGTGATGCCAGAACCACTGCATCCATATGCTACCCGTGCGAAATCGCTCATGGGGCTGTTTATGACCTTCTTGAGAGAGAAGTGGATTACATCTTTTTGCCCTATCTTATCGAGTTTCCCGTGCCCGAGGAATCCCTGCATGCCTATACCTGCACATCTACCACCGCCATTCCGGACATCATTCGCGCTGTCTTTGGCGAGGCGTCTGGGAAAATCCTTTCGCCCCATATCAGCCTATCTGAGGGTCACATCGACACGACCCTCAAAGAAATTGTAAAAATGGGTGCTTTGTTAGGGCTTGATGAGCATACCTCCAAGGAAGCAGGTGAAAAAGCGCTGCAACACCAAGCAGAATTCATTCACGCCTATTGTAATTTAGGCAAAAGGGAATTGGAAAAAATAGGGGATGAGCCTGCAGTGATCATCGCCGGAAGGCCCTATACTGTCTGTGCTCCGGATGTGAATTTGGCACTGCCGCGTAAAATCGTCAGCCGGGGATATCATGCCATTCCGGCCGACATGCTGCCCAAACTGACTGCATTCTCCCAAAAAAGGAACGTCTGGTACTTTACCCAGCAGATTGACAACGCAACCGCTTTTGTCCGAGCGAATCCAAATGCCCACATCTGCCTGGTCTCCTGCTTCTCATGCGGACCAGACAGTTCCATGTATCATGCCTTTCGGGAGCGGCTAAAGGGCCATACCTTCTGCTATCTGGAAATTGATTCGCACACCGCGCACGCGGGATTCGAAACCCGGATTGGGGCCTTTCTCGACATCATCGAGGAAAACAAGCGGCGCCAAGCAGCAGGGAAACTTGATCCTGCAAAAGTCCCTGCTAAAAAAACGACATCCCGACAGGCCACCCTCTCGCCAGATTTCAGCCACATTCTGGACAGGAATGCTAACCGGATTGAATTCGACGACCCCCGGGTAGTCCACATTCATCCTGATATCACCAGCAGGTTTACCGCGCGGATGACATCATCGTTGTATGAGAAGCACGGCTTTAATTGCCGGACCATGGACAAGCCTACTCCGGAAACCATGCAATATGCACGCAAGGTCTGTTCCGGAAGGGAATGCATCCCCATGACAGCCATGACCGGCGCGGTCGTGGATGACATGTTGAACAAGCGTGGTCCTGACGAAATATCCGTCTACTTCAGCCTGGACCAGGATGGGCCCTGTCAGAATGGTGCCTGGCCCATCATATGGGATATCTTCAGCAGCAGGCTCGATCTGGAAAATATTATCTGGGGTGTCAATCGAAATTCAACGCCCAACGCCTTGGGCCTGAACAGTAACATACTGAGTGGTATCAACGACGTTTCCCTGCTGGGCGACATCTTCGTGGAGGCTGAAAATGTGCTGCAATGCGCCGCACTTAACAAATCCGCCGCACTCGACCAATTTGAACAGGCATTCGAACAATTCAATCAAGCCTTGGTTGGGGGCGAAAAGCTTGACCGGGCGCTTGAGTCGTGGAGCGAACAAATGGCTGGAATCAGCTTGACGGCTCCCATCGACACCATCCCCAAGGTGCTTATCTTCGGCGGCTTGAACGTTATGTTCGTCCACTACCCAGTCACCGAATATTTTCTCGACCTGGGAATTATTCCCAAAATTGTGGATATAGCTGAAGGGGCGTGCTGGATAGCCTCTGAAGACATGTCGCGTTTTGGGTTCAAACAGGGTTACATCAGGCCGTCCGAGCAACTAGCATGTACCCCCTCCAAAGAAGACAGGCAGGAAGCCCTAAAGGTAAGAGCATCCCGATTCGGCATGAAACGGATCGAGTCTCGTCAAAAGAAGTTCAGGGATATCATGGCCCGATCAGGTCTTTTATTTGATCAACATCTGCCTTTTGCAGACATCATGGAAGCCGGCCATATGTACGTATCCTACAACGGGTTCACCGAAACGCCCGTGACGACCGGCAGGTATGTCTGTTCGCTTAAAGAAGGGCTTTATGACGGCTACGTCAACCTGGGTGCCTTCAATTGCCAGCCGGCCATGAATTCCCAAGCCATTATCCGTCCTATTGCCAACGCCAGCAACACACCCTATGTGGCTCTGGACTGCGAAGGCCCGTGGATATCGGCCAATCAACTCAGGCGGCTCGAGACAGTAGCCGTCCAAGCAAAAAGGATACGAAAAATTAAGTCGAATTATTAGAATCAAAGGACCGGACTCAATCAAATGTCCACATACGTATTTCCTGATAGTTCCGCTATCGCTTTAGCCATGAGTTCCGGCCAGTGAAGCCACAAAATAACAATGTGTCTAAACAAACCAGTTGTAATCAGCTGATAAGGATGTTCAATATGCATCCCCAATTCTCAAATCAGCAATTTTGGCCACTTCATTTTTATTCCCGCCACAAATGATTATGCAGTTTGAATGTTGTTGGAAAAGCTTAAGTTGGTGAAGTTGAATTATCGTAAATATGAAATTGTGTCAAATTAGAGGATGTCTAAAGATTATTCTTTAACGGTCCCTGTCCGGTAGCAGCCAGAACTGCTATCCAAAGCTCGCTGTCGGGATTGACCTTTTTTCGTCTGCCGGCAGAGGACTGCATTGGAACATGCACGAAGTGGTTGTTCCAACTTCCGATGAGAAGCTTTGTTTTTCCGGCCATGCCCGCATGAACTGCGTTGCGCGCTAAAAAACCGCAGAAAACGCTGTCATTGGCATTGGCCGGTAAACTACGAATCATGTAGCTAGGATCGATGTATTTTAGGGAAATATTTATCCCTTTGGCGTTAAAATGCTCGGCAATTGCCTTTTTCATGAATAAGCCAATATCTTTTAAGCGAATGTTGCCCGACTCGTCCCGCTCATCCTCGGCAATATTCTCAAAATATTGTTGGCCTGCGCCTTCAGCCACAACGACCACAGCATGACCGCGCGAAGCCAGCCGTGCCTCCAAAGCACTCAAAAACCCGTCGGGGCCATTCAAATCAAAGTCTACCTCGGGGATCAGGACAAAATTCACATCCTCTTGGGCCAGGGTTGCTGTTGCGGCAATAAAACCGGAGTGCCTGCCCATGAGTTTAATGAGTCCGATACCATTGGGGTACCCCAAAGCTTCATTGTGGGCACCGATGATAGCCTGAGTAGAAACCTCCACGGCAGTGTCAAAACCAAATGACCGCGAGACTAAATATATGTCGTTGTCAATGGTTTTTGGAATACCGATCACACTGATCTTGAGGTTGCGTTCAAGGATGGTATCGGCGATTTCAACGGCTGCGTTCAGGGTCCCATCGCCGCCGATCATAAATAAAATACCGATGTTCAAACGCTCCAGACAATCGACGATTTCATCGATATCCTGAGGGCCGCGAGAGGAGCCTAAAATGGACCCGCCCATGCTCAAAATGTTGGATACCGAGGTAGGGCTTAGGTCCATTATGGTATGTTCGTATTTGGGAATGAATCCCTCCAAGCCGTAGCGGATGCCGAATATATTGCGTACGCCGTAAAGATAGTACAACTCAAGAACAATGGAGCGAATGATGTCATTGAGACCTGGGCAAAGACCGCCACACGTTACCAAAGCGCAACGCAATTTGCTGGGATCAAAATAGATCTTCTCTCTGGGACCAGCCAACTCAAAGTATGGCGGTTTTTTGCCTTCGTACAGGTAGTATTCCAGCTCTTCGCTATGAATATTGATGAGTATACCCTCATCGTTGGTGATAAATTTCGATCGGGATGCCCCGGCGGCATGTGTCAGCGGGGAAGGGATGCTGGCTTTTCCCAGGCTCATGACAAGGGTGTTGATTTCTTCGCTGTTCATCAGCTTTCTCCTTCAAAAATTAAAAAAAACATAATCTCTTACAACATGCAATTCGATGCCTATCTGAGCTAGTGAAGATAAGTTTTGGATATCACACTGTTTTCATATTTGTCAAATGCCGCGATAGAAGCAATCGTCAATCACTTAGTAAAATAAAGCAGGGAAACCAGCATCTATTTCAGCTGAGAGAATTTGGATGAACGATACCGCGCAGAAATGAAGATACGAGCTGTGCGCAATTAGTAATCATCAGGCAAGGGTGCTAAAATGAATTTCAGAAACGCGTTTTAATCGTTGTCGTGAAGATTCGATTTCAGTATAGGATAATAACTCAATTCATAAGCCTCCCCGATTTAGCGGGAGGAGAAATTAAAAGGTTCCACAATCAGCGGCCACCAGCAGCAAGGTGGCCCGAGCCCCCTCCAGGGCCCTATCATACCTCCAGCTCTGCTGGTGGCCGTTGATTACCTTGTGGCATTTGCCGGACAAGTGATATATAAGTGATTAGCCACAAGTTGGAACGGGATGGAAAAGAGAGGCTTGGATGATTTTGCGGGACCTCACGAAGCGCAGCGGATTTGCATTG
>JASFSK010000224.1:0-7310 GCA_050114455.1 Desulfobacterales bacterium
CCCCGCATTCGTTTCCGGGCGCTTTTGTTGGACCGGAAAGCAGACGCCACTGGCCCGCTTGACTTTAATCCCTGTGAAGGCTGCCAGCAACCCTGCCGCAAAGCCTGTCCCATTAAAGCCTTTCAAAACACCGTTTATTCGGTCGATGCACTCGGCCAATCCATATTACCTGGCATCAATGGAACCTATGACCGGGTGACCTGCAACGTGAAGATGGAAAAAGATATTGAGGATGCAGTTATGGCGATTCCGGCAGGCGATGAAGAGCTTCAGGAAGTTCGGCTGGCGATCGACGAATTTGAAGAAGGAGTTAAGGTCAAACCGAAAAGCGATAAAAATCCCTATTATTGTGTCAAGTATTGCAGGAGATGCGAGTTGGCCTGCCCGGTGGGCAAGTAGGTAATAAGTCATACAATATGTCGGGATGATAAGATTTTTAATTAAAACTCGATGTATCCACGACATTCTGAGGAAACAATGCATCGCAAAATGAATTTGGAGGTAGATCTCAAATGACATATAAGCGGCAGCCGCTGGTTAAAGGCAGCCAACCTGATCAAATAAAGAAACTCCAAACAAATGTCGAATGTCGATTGATGAATGTCGAATTAAGGAATTGCAGCTATTTTATTCGATAAAAAAAGCAGAGCGCAGCGACATCCAATTATTGTAATATCGCAATGCGGCCTGTAATGGCAATTAGTCCATGGTGGTGATCAATGAGAAGGTGTTGGACTACAGGATACAAACCAGGTTCAGGGAGTAAATTCTGATGGACACTCAAAGTGCTATGATTCAGGAACTGTTTAATTTATCCGGGAAAGTGGCAATGGTCACCGGGGCGGCGGGCGGACTGGGTGAGGTCCAGTGTAAGGCGCTGGCCGGCGCCGGTGCCGACGTTATTGTGTGCGATTTTACCACCGAAGCGGGACTAAAGGTGGCAGACGCTATTGAAGCCATGGGTCGGCGTTCGGCCGCTTTCGCCATGGATATTCGCTCCAAAGCCAATTTGCAGCAGACTGTCACCGAGATATTAAATAGTTTTGGCCGCGTGGATATCCTGTGCAACACCGCCGGAGTGAATTACCGTGTTCCCCTGCTGGAATATCCCGAGGAAGAATGGGACAGGGTCATAGACACCAATCTTAAAGGCATGTTTATGGTAAGTCAGGCCGTTGTTCCCCAGATGATCGAGCGCGGCTACGGCAAGGTGATCAATATGTCTTCCATAATGGGAAAAATAACTTATTACGGCCAGGCTGCCTATTGCTCTTCCAAGGGTGGGGTGGATCAACTGACAAGGGTCATGGCCCTGGAGTGGGCCAAGCAGGGCGTTCGCGTGAACGCCATTTCGCCGACGTTCATCGAGACGCCTCTGGTGAAGCAAGTCCTCAAAGATGAACCAGAGCGGGTTGAGTATATCGAGCGGCGAACTCCGATGGGTCGGTTGGGCAGGGCAGAGGAGTTGATGGGCCTGACCATCTTCCTGGCTTCACACGCCTCGGACTTGATGACTGGTCAATCCCTTTGCATTGACGGGGGATGGACAGCCTGGTAAAGAATTAGACCCAATTGATCGCAAACAGAATGTGAAAATATTAATATATTCTTGATGTTAAGGTCATTATACAGATTACGTGTGTAATTTCTATTTTATCTTGATTTTTGCAAAAACCATATCAATTCTCGGGCTCAATGAATAATTTATCTGATTTAGATCGTCGCGGCACCTGCAAGACACCGTTTACCCTTTCCAAATCCAGCCACCATTTTCGATCGTCATTTGGCTTGCCGTAGCCGAATACATCATCGGCCCAAATACCCAATCGCCTTAAGGAAGGAATGTTGCGCATAGTCCAGTTAATCGTGCGATGAAAAGGTGTATAGGGTTTGTTCCAGGGGCAGACCTTAATGCACGTTCCGCAGCCGGAGCCCTGTTGGTTTCCAACGCGCATGGCGGTGCATTTTTCAACGCTGTTGCCCCATTTTTGATAGCCGTTGTACATAATTTTATCCCCATGGCTTATTGCCTGGGAGGGGCAATGCTCGGCGCATTTTCCGCATTTGTCGCAAAAATCCTGAAGGCCGAAGTCGATGGGTTTATCCACGGTCATCGGTAAATCGGTGGTCACGACAGCCGCTTTGAAGCGCGGCCCTAAAAAAGGATTGAGGACCACGTCGCCGATACGGCACATTTCGCCAAGTCCTGCCAGCAGTAATATTGGCGGCACCACTACCTGGTAATTCATGGCATGATGAGCGCGGGCCGGATATCCCAACCGCCGGATGTAATCGGCCAGGATGCAGGCGATAAAGCCCGACGTGGAATAGGACAAAAAACTCATTGAATTGGAAATCCAGTCGTGGCCGTTAAAGGCGGACGCGGTACGCCAGTCCTGATCGATCAAAATGCCGATAGCATACTTATGATTCAATTCAACCGCTTTCCTGTCATGCTTGCCGTGGGTATACACGGCGTAAGGCGGCAATTCGCAGATTCCCACCGCATCCGCTCTCAAAAAATAGGCCGTTTCTTTGATGTGCCGGGCCATGGCCTGCGGATTGTCGGTGAAAGGCGCCTCTTGCTCTGCAGTCGGCTGCATGGGAGCCCACGAAGAAACCCCCCAGGGGGTGCCGGATTCTTCGCTGGATGCAGCCGGCGCATCGACCATATGCCCCAAAGCACCTGTCATCGTTACCAACGCACCCGACAAGGGGTATTTGGGAACGAATCTCTTATACTCTTTCTGAAGCCGTTCGCCGAATTCCCCCAAACCGGCACGATGAAATCCGCCGCGGCCTTCATCTACACGCTGGATGTCATTTTTATTTATTTCGGTAGTGGGATGATCGACGCGCTTCAAGGCGTGGACCGGATAAGGATCCGGCCGGTCAGAACGACATCGATCGCGATAATCCGAATTCATTATCCGCGTCATATTACCTCCAATTGTTCGTGTCAAATACAAGCCGGAATATCTTAAAATATATTTAGATATCAACGTGTCGTACAATGGCTGTTCGGTTGTCGGTTTGTACAAGCCTGGCGTAAAGTGGAATGGATCTTAAGTTTGCCAGCAGAAATATGCAACACTTTTAAACAGATGTTTGAACGAAATCTAATCCATAATTATTGACTTCGAAATAATGACTTAATATCTTTAGAAGACTGAACAAATTGCTTTGATGGCTATAGATATGAATCAGTAGACATACTGAAAAGTTCAGCGGTTTGATTTAATAGATCATGGCAGGAGTTAACTATGGCTGTTGGTTGGACACGTGATGGGGGAGTGCAGGAGCAAATTGACGCCAATGTAAAAGACGCTGTCAAGCTGGCTAGAAGCCGGTTGCCGGATGGGGAAAGCATGGCCCAATGCGAAGACTGCGAGGATGAAATTCCAGATGCTCGACGCAAGGCAATCCCCGGGGTTCGCTTGTGCGTCCGGTGCCAGTCAGCGCTCGAAAAACGGCAGACAACCGCCACTGGTTTCAATCGCCGCGGCAGCAAGGATAGCCAGTTGAAGTGACGTAGATTTTCCTGGCTGATGACCGGGATCGCCCAGCCACTCTATACGCTAGTGATATCGTCATCCAGAAAATGCTTTCATCCCCTTGTGAATTGTATATGCGTTAACCCTGAGGAACAGGGCAATATAACTGAAAATTCTTTGAGCCATCGTTGCGTGGTGCCGGCTTGAATTATACATCACCCTTTCATTCTGGTAGTTGCGGGGCAAGCCGATAGGCATCCTCCACCAGCTTAAGTGTCTGCAAGTTGTCATTGCCGTCGGTTTCAAAAGGTAAGATACCTGGATTCAGGTTATAAATCGACCTGATTTTCCAACGGCTCGCCATTAAAAAATCGTTGAATATTTTGAAAAAGCGCTCGCATCTTGGTTTTGAGCGCATCGCGGGTGCCGGCAGAAATATGTGGCGTTAAAACCACATTGGCCATTTGCGCCAGGGGATTTTCCCTCTGGAAAGGCTCTTTATCGAAGACGTCCAACCCCGCGGCGGCGATTGTTTTATTTTCCAGGGCCCGGCAAAGGGCGGCTTCATCGATCACCGAACCCCGGGATGTGTTGATGACAATCGCATTGGGTTTCATCCGTGACAAGGCCGCTTTGTCGATCATATGCCGCGTGCCGTCACCGGATGGCACATGCAAAGTAACGATGTCCGATTGGACCAGCAGTTCGTCGAATTCTACCCGTTTCAAGCCGAGCTCCTTTTCCCTTTCGGGCGGCAATGTCACATAAGGGTCGCAATAGAAACCGCTAGTACCGAAGGCCTTAAACCGTGCGGCGGCCTCCTGGCCTATTCGGCCCATCCCGAGATACCCGACTGTACGACCAAAAAGTTCGAAAGAATACGGCCGGAGGCTGTTGATATGCCAACGGCCTTGACGGAGTTCGCTATCCGCGAAGGGCAACCGCTTGCAGGCGGCAAGGGTCAGCAGGACGGTATGCTCCGCGACACCGATGGTGCTGCCGGCAGGTGTCAAGGCCAACGCGATACATTTTTCTTTCAACACATCTGTGGGCACGGTATCCTGGTAACCTACGCCCTGGTGATGAACTAATTTCAACCGGGGGGCAGCTTCAACGAATTCTCTCGATATCGGTTTGGCAGCGACGATCACCACCTCACAATCGACAATTTTTTCGATCCGTTCCGAGTCGGAATCCTCGCTAAGCGTTATCAATTTCAATCCTGGCGTAATCTCTTCCCGGATGATCGCATACACATTCTCCGGCGCATGGCTAAAATAAAACACCTTGTATGTCGGCATATGCTAATCCTAGTCCTGATATTGAACACCTTTTGTATTATATGCTTCCTTCAGCCAGGCAGGCACTGTGAGCCCAGACTTCACGCTTGCCTCCATCTGTTTTTCTTTGGCCAAAACTACCTGAAGCGTACGGCTGACATCACCGGCTTTCTCCCTAGCGACAATCACGATGCCATCCTGATCTCCAACCACGATATCACCGGCCTTGACAGCAACGCCGCCGATAGTGATGGGCAGTCCTACCCGACTCGGTCCGTTCTTCCAGGGAGAATTCGGCGATACGCCACGTGCAAACACCGGGATACCGACACTATCAATGCCGGGAAGATCTCGGACGACCCCATCCGTGACGATTCCGACAACACCGGCATTTTTGGCCATCCCCGTATAAATATCACCGACAACCGAGCAGCTCAGATGATCCCCGGTGGTAATGACAATCACATCTCCCGGCCTGGCAATTTCCAGGGCCGCCCATGGGCCCAGATTATCTCTTGGCCCTGCATCTACAGTCAGGGCGATTCCACAAAGCCGCGACATTTTGCTGACCGGCTTGATCCGATAGTCCAGGGCTCCGATGCGACCCTGGGCGTCACAGACATTTCCGGTGGGCAGATCGACGAATTTCTTGACAAGCTTCTGGCCGGTTCGTTTGAAATTACGCTTGATGGTTAAGGCTGTTTCTTTGGCTGCCATAATATCTCCTTTACAATTCTTATTCCTTTGGCTTAATTTTAACCGGATCGCAACTAAGTTTGTCAAAATCAGCTGCCAGGGAGAAGATTTTTTGCAATAAATACTTGCGCTGGGTGGTGCTCAAGGACTGTTCTATGTTCATGAGCAACGTGAAAGTTAGGTCTGTGTTGTATTCAATCTTCCACTGATATTCTGGTGTTCTCAATTGATTCAGATTATTCAGAAGCGAGACAAAAACCGCCTTAAAATGAGGGTGTTGCCTCTGTCTGGTAATCAAATTTTGAAATTCAGTCAAGGCTGCTTCGCGAAATTTCAACCCATCCGCCGCGATCGGCAGTATTTGATCGCTCCAGTCGGATACCATCTGTGTCTGCTCTGTCTTGAGGCGAGATACCCAATGACCAAGGTCATTTGCCATCCGTGCCTTTCGTTTTTCTTCCAATTTTTCCAGCGAAATATCGACATATTCAGATTTATATTCAATAATTCGTCGCTCAAGATTACCAAACAATTCGGCTATCTGTTCATCGGATGCCGTCGCCAATATGTCAGCCATTTCAGGCCCGATATTTTTCAACAATTCCCGCCAATGCGCTATGAATTGATCAGAATAATATCCAAGCTTTTGGTAGCTAACGAGCTGGCGGGGGTTGTCCAAATCTTGGGCCAAACCCCTCAGCGATTGGGCATACGCCGGAAGCTGGGTGCGGCAATGCCAATCCAGAACCTGAAAAAGACGCTTTTCCAACATGCTGTCCTGTTCCCGGTTCAAGGAGATATAATCATCCACATAAAAAGGTATCAGCCAGTCCAGATGAGGGTATACCAACCGGGGACCGCATCCTGTCAGCAAAAATAGCAAACAAATTGAGATGACAAGCTTTTTCATGGCTTAAACATAACCTTCGTTTGGTGTTTTTCAACGGAAACGATACCTCGAAAACCCGTCTAAGCATTCTCTATTATGCCATCGTGGGTAATTGTTTGATGCTCACCAAGCAAAACATCAAACTGCTCGAAATTTTTAACGAATCCTTTCAATTCGACAAACAATTGTCAAAATCATATATTAAGTTTTTATTCTGAAATAGATATTTGAAAAGGCATCGTTTCTTCTCATTTGCGCAGGACCGGGCAGGTCAGGCAGGTCGGCCCCCCAGTGCCCCTTAAAGAGATCTCTTCGGCGGGATAGGTGAAAACCTGGGCGCCGGCTTTGGTCATATTTGCCAGGGTTACAGGGTTGCCGGCTGGGTATAAACAAAGACGCGGTGCCAAAGCAAGCACATTGGTTCCCAGGTGTTCATACTCGTCGTCCGGAACGTCAATGAGTTTAATTCCCTTCTCGATCAGGATTTGTCGGAAGAACACCGGCAGGTAACGGGAGTAGATCACCGCCAGGTCCCGGTCAATCAGGCTAATCAGCGACATCAAGTGCAGACAGGCATCCGGCCCGTCAGCATGCGGCAGTGGGACCTCGATTATACGGTCGACCATGGTCGCTGTCATTTTCCTGAGTTGCTGGATGCCCTCCGCGTTGGTGCGGTATCCCCGGCCCACCGCCAGGGTCCTCTCATTCAGCCAGACGACATCGCCACCTTCCATACGTCCAGGTGCTTTAATTTTTCCTAAAACAGGTATCCCGATCTGCTCCAGCCATGAGGATAGAATTTCAGGTTCAGCGGTTCGCAACGTCTTGCCCATGTTCATCAGGATGGCGCCCCATCGGGTAATCTTGACCGGATCATGGGTGTATATAGAGTCAAGGCCGGCTCTCTCGTGGCGGGGTAGATAATGGATTTGGGACACATTCTGTTTGAGC
>JASFSK010000225.1:0-7300 GCA_050114455.1 Desulfobacterales bacterium
CGGTCATCATAGGATCACCGTTGGTGTTTTGTCTTGACAAATTCAATTAGAGTAAATAATTATGTAATCCTGTATTTACATGTTAATATGTTGGTGTCTTAGCATTCAAGTTGGAACTCTGGTTGTCGAGATCGGGTCAACGTCAAACGCGCATTTCAAGGCGTGATGCTCAGGGTTCGAGAGTTCAATTCACTGGCGGCCCACTTTGATATTCGATATGGTGCGATTCGCTGCTCTAACCAACCCAGCTTTCGAGGCTATACTATCAGAGCTCTGATTCATTACACGAGCGATAGAGGAGTATTTTATGGAAGCACTGGTGAAAACAAAACCCGGCAAGGGGTTTATGGAAATCAAAGAAGTTAAGGATCCTGCACCGGAAAAAAACGAAGTTCTGATCAGGATAGAGGCTGCTGGCATATGCGGTTCGGATGTCCACTTTTATGACGGCTCCTTAACCCACTGCATACCACCGGTCATACTGGGGCATGAATTCTCAGGAGAAATCGTAAAGGTCGGGGACGCCGTTACTCGATATTCCAGGGGCGATCGAGTCGTTTCAGAACCGCATAAAGGAGGCTGCGGTCTGTGTCGATTTTGCCGGACGGGTCAAACCGAAGTTTGTCCGGACAAGCGGGCGATTGGCTATAAGATCGATGGCGCATTCGCACCGTACATCACGATGCCGGAAGGGTCTTTGCATCCGATACCAGACCATCTTTCATTCGAACATGCCGCCCTGGCTGAGCCTCTGGCAGTCGTGGTTAAAGGGGTTTTGGAACGTACCAGGGTCTTTCCAGAAGACTTTGTTGTCGTGCTAGGCTGCGGCCCGATCGGTTTATTGGCAGCTAATGCGGTAAAAGCTGAAGGGGCTCGAGGTGTGATGATTACCGGCACCGATTTGGATGAAGGTACCCGTCTTAAAGCGGCCCGTCAAATGAATGTTGACCATGTACTCAACGTTCAGCAGGAAAATATCAAGGACGCCGTTCTATCTCTCACCAATGGCATGGGAGCCGATCTGGTTGTCGAGGCCTGTGGTGTTGAGGTGGCGATCCATCAGGCCTTTGACATTATCCGGACGGATGGACGCATAGCGGCCATCGGTCATACCGGTCGCGAGTTTTTATCTGTGCCATGGGAGACAGGTCTGCATAAAGCCGCTCATGTCACTTGGAGCTTTAGCTCGAACTGGTCAAGTTGGGAACGGGCGGTATCCATGTTGGGTGGTAATAAAATTGAAGCGGATCAGATCGTTTCCCATTCCTTCCCGCTCAAGGAATGGAAAATTGCTTTCGAGTCTCTCGAAAGACTTGAGGCCATCAAAGCTTTGCTGATTCCGTGACCGCGGTTATGGGCCTTGAAAATAGGAAAGTACAGGAACCTCATTTGACCATATTTGACTTCATTTGTATTTATACCACTGCGAGTTGTTCGTTAGTGGTTAGTTGTGTATTGTTTCTCAATTAGGCTGCCGTTCAATGACTGGAGGAAGAATATGAAAGTGATCCTTTGTTTCGGTGATTCCAATACATACGGCCGAGACCCGGTCACCAAGGGTCGGCTTGATAAAAAGACGCGCTGGCCCGGGGTGCTTCAGAACGCTCTCGGTAGCGAGTATGATGTGATTGAAGAAGGATTGAACGGCAGAACCACTGTTTGGGACGATCCGGTGCGCGGAGGGCCCAAAAGAAACGGACGCCTTTATCTGCTGCCCTGCCTGGAATCCCACGCGCCGATCAACCTGCTGATCATGATGTTGGGGACCAACGATCTCAAAGCCAGATTCGCTGTTACACCGTATGATATCGGAGAGAGTATCGGCGCCCTGATTGAAATCGCCCAGCAAAGCAGGTGTGGATTAAACGGAAACTGTCCCGATATTTTAATAATGGCGCCGCCGCCGCTGGGGAAACTAACAGAATGGGCGGAAACGTTCCAGGGAGGAGTTGAAAAATCTAAAAGGCTTGCTGAATATTATGAATCCGTTGCTTCGGCCTACGGCTGCCTTTTCCTTGACACGTCAACTGTAATTCAATCCAGTAAATTGGACGGTCTGCATTACGACCCGGAAGACCATCAAAAACTTGGATTGGCGGTGGCAGATATCGTTGTGGAGAACATTTGATAAGTAGAATACCAATTGAGAGTTGTCGGTTATTCGTTATCCGTTTATGGTTTAAAAGGAATGAGATTTATTTTATTTAAAGCATTGACACTGGAAAGTTAAAATCAGATTCTCATCCAAAACAAATAACGATTAACAAATAACCAATAACCTTTTTTAAGCCGAACAATCCAGCACAATTTTTCGTTTCGAGTCTCCCATTGCGGACAGAAGCGACGGAAGTCTGTCGGCCTGCGACAGCGGCAACATGCTGCCGATTAGTCCCTCAATATTGATTTGTTGTTTCGCCAACAGCTCGATACCATAATCCCATTCCCAGCCCGGAAACGGCGCGGAATAATTCAACCACGCGCCTTTAAGCGTGAGTTCTTTTCTGTTGATTAATTCAAATTCTGCAGGTTGAAGCGTTAGCGCCGAATGAGGCGTTCCTACAAATACGACATATCCTCTGGGCGCCGCCAGCTTTAAGGCTAGAATTTCAGCCGCGGGTGCACCTGCAGTTTCAAATACAAAATCATAGCCGGATGGTGCAGCACTCTCAAGCGTTTTCTTGGCAATATCTTGGTCCCGAGAATTGAAACAGAAATCGACCCCCAAATCCTTGGCCGACACCAGCTTGTTATCGTCAATATCAAAGGCCGAAATACTTAGGGCGCCGAGCCGCATAAGACACTGCAGCAACAGCAAGCCGATACCGCCCACACCTATTACGGCCGCTTTGCGGCCGGGCCGGTAATTAACAATATCGATGGCGTGAAGCGCCACAGTCAGAGGTTCCAAAAATGAAGCCGTCAGCAGATCCAAGGAATCATCCAAAATGATTGCATTGCGGGCCGGCATCGCAACGTATTCAGCGAATCCCCCCTGCTTGTTGGAGCCAATAAAATCATAGCCCTTGCTCAAAGAATAATTGCCACGGGCGCATTGAGGATCTGAAAAATTCGGCATTAACGGGGCGCATACAGATTTCCTGCCTATCAATTCAGAATTCAGACCGTCAGCAACATCTGCGATCACGCCTGAAAATTCGTGACCCAGAATAATGGGATAATAATGTGCGGCATTCTTGATGATGCGTGGAACATCCGATCCGCAGACGCCGCAGTAAGAAACTCTCAGAAGGATATCGGCTGGACCTACCTGAGAAGTATTAATTTCCTCAACACGCAGATCAGAAATCGAATATAATACAGCTGCTCGCATTCGCGCCTCGACCTTTAAAATGCCGTCACCTGTTTGGTACAGGCGGGATTTAATTCCATTTTATTTTTTTGGAATGAGTAGGGATATTTTTGTTGAAATTACCAAGGCTTCTTACAATTTTAGGGATTTATATAATGGCTAAAATAGAGCCATTTTCCCGCAGTGTTCAACCAATTTGATAAATTCAGAACTTTGCGATATAGTTGAATTTAATTAATGCTTCTGAATTGGATGGAATTCTATGCATAGCGCCAAAAAGCCAGGCAGTCTTCAAATTATATTCGTTGCAGCTTTGTGTGTTACCCTGTTTTTCTATTATCCGACCAGATCGGCGGCAGCCACCAAAACAGAACTACAGAAATTCCAGCGTTCAATCATCGATTATCGCCAAAAAATCAACCCTAAATTCAAAAAAGTTAAACGAACAAAAACCCGTTACATTATCGTCCACACCTCGGAACTGGGCCTCAAGTCGACCCTTAAAGTCATCTCCAAGGGAAAAAGACTGCCCTCCGGTCGAAGAACCCGCGGTGGGCATAGCCATTATGTGATTGCCCGCGATGGTCGTACTTACCGCATGCTGGATAGCCGATACATAGCCGACCATGCCGGACTCAGCATGTGGAACGGAGAGAAAAATATCAGCAAAAGTTCGATTGGCATCGAATTGGTCGGTTACCACTATTCGCCGATTACAAACAAGCAGTATCGTTCCATCGGCCGATTGATTGACATTCTCCAAGGGCTGTACCGTCTGAGCGATCGTGCCGTTCTGACCCACAGCCAGGTGGCTTTCGGATATCCAAACCGCTGGTTCAAAAAGAATCACCGCGGCCGAAAACGCTGTGCAAAAAACTTCATCCGTGCCAAAGCGGGTTTGGGTCCTACCTGGAGCTATGACCCCGATGTTCGGGCACGGCGTCTGACGGCCGATCCCCAGTTGGCAGAGGTTTTTTACGGTCGGCGGACCCTGCGGGCTAAAGTCGATGAGGCCAACGTCATATCCAAAAGCAATACCGCCTGGTCGATCGCCGGCGAAGACTATGATAGTCAGACCACCATCTACAAATTCCCGAATGGCCGAATCTATCGGGGCAACCAGATTTCAGCCGAGTTGGGCTGGAGTAGAATTCCTCCAAAAACCATTGTCCTTTTGAATCAAGAACCCAAAACCAACAGGATTAGAAAGATTCAACCGATTAAAACCATGCCGGTCGGCCGCACGGCTTGGTCGCTGGTGGGCAAAGCCTATAACCACAAAACCACGATTTATTTTTTACCTTCCGGCGGGATAAAGCATGGTTCAATGATATCCGATTGGAACGATCTACCGGTCAAAACCAAAATCATCATCGGTTACCGCGGGCCGTTTAAAATTAACAAGGACCGCACGGCTTACCAGATAGCCGGTGTGAAATACAGGGATCGTGAAACCATCTATTATCTTCCCTCCCAACAGCTGCTGGCCGGCAATACGATTAAGGATTTTAAAGACCTCCCAAACGGTACCCTGGTGTTTCTACCGATTTCTTAGTCTATGGAATTCTCCTGATGGCAGGTTTTACATAAGAGTTGAAGGTTGTCTATCGTATTTGTACCGCCACGCGAGGTCGGTACAATATAATCATATTGAAGATCTTTTCGACTGCCACAGGCTGCACACTGACCTTTGCTTCGAATCCAGACCTTACGTCGCACCACGGGGGTAATGTAACCCGGGTGTGACGGATCATGGTAATCAATTGTTTCCGACTGGGGTGATCCAGCCCTGCCACCTGTTGGGTTCACGACCTCTTTTTCTAACGCTTGATCCTCAATGGATGCCTCTTTGTCTGCCTCGGGTTCCACTTCTACTAGTGGTTCGGTTTTGATATCGGCCTCAATTTTGGTTTTCAGGGCTTTCTTTTCACCCCGAATTTTTTCATTGGCACGCGTCCAAATTCTATGAAAATTGGTACGCGTCCAATTTCTATAAAAATAGGCTAAAAAAATGATGGCGATTATTGGGAAACCAATCTTGACATAATTTAAAAAATGATTTCCCGTCTTTATGGGTCGATCTTTAGATGCGGGCTCTTTAGATGCGGGCTCTTTCTGTGCCGCAACTTTAGACTTACGGGGCTGTTTTACCTCAAGGTCTTTCTCCGAATCAATATTGCTCTCAGGCATTGCTGCCGGCAGATTAGAACTAGCCTTCGGCTGCTCCGGGCGGATAGGGAGCTTTTTCTCTTCTTTTCGTTGTTCCCGTTGGGTACGGATGACAAGCAGCTTATAGGCCCCATCAAGCTGGGATTTTAGATTTTCGTCAATCTTACCTGTCACGGGCACGCCTATATCCCGTTGGAATGCCTTGATGGCACTGGTCGTTTTTCTGCCCGGGATGCCATCTATCGGCCCGGGGTTGAACTTCAACAAGGTTAATAGGGTCTGAATCTGTTTTATGTCCTTGGATAAATCCGAATTTGAGGATCCGGTTTGCCGATCGTTTTGATTCCCGGCCACCGCCCCGCTTTGAGCATTCGCAGCGTTTACTTCAGCATTTGAAAACAGTAAAGGCACGAGCATACAGGCAGCAAGTATTCCAAGTTTTAGGCCATATTTTTTTGTGTGTAATGTGGGGGACAACCTGATGTTTCTCCTAAGATCGTGAATCATATAACCTCAAGCAGGGTTTTAACGGTAGAACCTTCTAAATTCTCATCCCGCCAGGGCGGGGTGGCTTATGAATTGAGTCAGGGCGTAATATCCGATACGATATCCTCAACAATGGATTTCGGCCGGATATCATTCGGATTGGCGGCGTACCGGGCGATATGATTTCTATATATTTCTATTCGACTATTTAAACTTGATCGTAAACTTTCTGCCAAGATCTGGTGCTGGAACAAGTTATCTAATTTACGGTCGATGCCGTTTTGCGGGAATTTTTGGCTTTCTCGAATAATATCAAGGTATGATTGCGTCAGATACTCAATCGCTGCATCATGGTGCGTTAATTTTTGCGATAGCCCGGATATATTCTTTTTTAAGGATTCAATTTCTGACTCCGGCAGGGGTTCAGCTTTCATTTTTTCAAGCATTTCCAGCTCGGTTTCCATCAGGTTGCGCTGCACCGTATACTTGTGCAGGGACTCAACAGTGAAAAGTGCATGCCAGATCAACGCTTCAAGCGACAGTGCCTGCCGATCTGCGGATACGGCGGTAAGCCTCTTAATGTAGTCGGCTTCCGCCAAAAGCTCTTCTTTTTCGATGGCATTGGTGGCAGCGGCAGCCCGGCGTTCAATTTCCGCAATCAGGATTTTTCCCCGGACCTCATCGATGGCGGACTTGGCCTTCCCGGTGTTCAATTTGGCCGACCGAGCACGTTCGGCAACCTTGGTCCACTGCTGTCGGAGTGCCTTGCTGCGGTTCTGTGGCGTGACAATTCCTGACAAAACGACCCGCAATCCCAAATCGCCGCTTCGGAATTCACCCTTGTCCAGGAAAAAGGGCATCTCCTCACGCCTTCCCGGCATTATCTCTGCTCGGCCTTTGCTGTAACTTCCGCCTTTTATGACAAACCCACCGGTTGCGCCGTGCATTCGTGAACCTGTGAAGTATCGAAAAGGGTCCAGCATGATTTCGGCAGCATTGCCGGCGGTATCAAAAAGTCCCAGGGGGTTCGGGCATTTTGTTCCGATCCAGGCCAGTTTTTCCGGTGGCTTGGCACCCCCCGTCCGGGTATATACGGCAAAATCGGAATAATGACGATTGTCCAGTGGGAAGAACTCTTCGCGACTCATGTCGGAGGCAGCAATCATGTGCCCGCCCCGGGCGGCGTATTCCCATTCGACCTCAGACGGTAGACGAATGAACGCATGCCGCCCGGCGGGAAAAGAGGGCAGCGCCTCCTGACGATTTTTTACGAGCCATTCCGAATAGCGTCTGGTAAATTCGACTGCTTCAAACCACGAAATATTTGTCTTCGGC
>JASFSK010000226.1:0-7281 GCA_050114455.1 Desulfobacterales bacterium
ATTGTCATTACCGACATTCTGATGCCGCATATCGATGGCAAAGGTGTGGCAGCACATATCCGAAAATCCAAGAAGCAGTCCATTCCCGTCATTGCCATGTCCGGTACGCCCTGGCTACTGGAAAACGAAACTTTTGACATGGTTTTGTCCAAACCGTTTCCCTTACATAAATTGATTGAATCCATCCGGTCACTGGTGCCGATGCCATCCAGGCTTGCCTTAGGCACATGAGCCGGTTAATTCATAAAGCGACCATTTTCATAAATAACGGTGGTCTTGCCCGATTTCAAGTGTACGGTGACTCTCTTTTTCTCGGTATTGACCAGGTCCCAGTGAAGAGCCGACTCGTTAAATCCCAGTTTTCGCTTGCGTGCGGGGCTTAATTTATTGCTGTCTCCGACATAGGTGTTCGAATATGATGAGCCAAGGGCGATATGGCAATTCCCATATCGGCCTCCATAGTTTTCATCATACAGTGTGTTGGCCATGAAGCAATCAATCCTGGAAAAACGTTTGTCTGTTAGTGAAAATTCTCCCACCTTGTCGGCCCCACCATCCATCGCCAACTGTTTTTTAAGAAACGTTTCACCCACATCCGCCGAAATTCCAACCGCGCGTCCTTTGTCAAATTCCAACCTCACACCTTCAACGCGGTTGCCGCTGCGATAGGTAGGTTGATCGGCATAATATTTCCCTCTGACGGTTCGCCAGTCAGGCGACACAAAAATTTCAAAACTGGGTATGTTTCTTCCCGAAATGCCGATCCATTGTCGCCCCTCGCCAGGCGCAATTTCAAGATCAATATGATTGGACTCGATACGATAGAAATCAACCTCCATGGCGTTCAACCATTTTTTTATGGACTGAGCATTTTTATAAATATTCTGCCAATGGGATTGTGGAGCGGTTTTATTCAAGAAGCAGGCCTTGACAATCTGTCGGCTGTATTCTTCCTGAGTCATGCCCGCATGATCGGCCAACTCGGCAGTCGGGAATACACACAAAGTCCAGCTAAATGCTCCGCTGGCTTCTCTTTGATTTGAAATGTCACGTAAAGCCTGCTGCGCCACGGCAGTTTTTGCTATTTTTTTAGGATCGGCATTGCTCAGATGGGTAACCGATTCCGGTGCATACAAGAAAATGCTGCCATTAAGGTGTGACACGAACTCTTTTTCACCGGGGGCTAAAAAGGTAAGCTGTTTTCCGGATGATATCAAATAAAAATGTTCTTCCATTGCCGGGGTTGGATTCGTTCGCTGGACCGGGTTCATTCCGAGGCTTAACAGTTTGGCGTACAATATTTCGGCAAGTTCCACGGCCGGTCTATGGTAGCGGATAGCGATGATGTCATTCTTTTTATACGGTAGTTTTCTGGCGGTGGTTAACCCCCACCATAATACATCCGCATATCGTTGTAACTGCTTTGCTGTGAACATGATAGATTCCTCCGGGGTTGGCAAATAGGCGGCAAGGGCAGTTTCCGGCAATATTTAAATTTTAAATTGCTTGTAATATCTCATTTTCGGTTTGGCCGACTTTAGGGTTTCGCTCAAATCAACCCTCATCCTTGAGAAACAGCCTGTGGTATTCATCTTCTGTGATATGCCTTTTTAGAAGCCGATTGATGAAGTCGAACAATTCCTGCAGTTCCTCGTCTGCCATTCTCTTGGTCAGCATTTTTATAAATTGGTCGTCGGAGAATTTCTGAAGATAATATATAATCGTATTTTCATCTGTTTCACGGTCCGCTCCATATCCTACCAAGCCTTGATAATTTTCGACAAAATGATGTGTATGCATGGTCATCCTTTATTTTGTTCATAGAAACCGAAGTAAAAAAATCAGAACGAATCGCACAAATTCAATCTAATTGACTCAATTTCTGATATCTCTGTTGCATCAGAATATACGACACATCAGTCGTTCTGAATTTAGTTAGCAAATATGTGACAACATTACAAATTGAAAAATTATGGGGGGGAATGGATGGGATAGGCGCACTCAGACGGTAAACTTGATTCTGTGGCTTAAAATTGCTTGCCCTGACAATTAGTTTGGCAGAGATTCGGCGTTCTTCAAGACCGTACGGACAGTGTGCGCCAGTTCATCTTTGACAATCGGTTTCATGACGAATTTTTCAATACCCATTGCCAGCGCCTTTTCTTCTGTGATGGTTTCATTAAATCCAGTACACAAAATTACCGGGACCAGAGGGTTGATGGCCATCAATTTTTGCGCCAACTGGACCCCGGATATTTTTGGCATTGTCATATCTGTAATGACCAGATCAAATTCGTCCGGTCGGTCGCTAAATTCTTCCAATGCCTCCTCGCTGTTCGTTTTGGATGTAACCCTATATCCGAGATTTTCCAAAATTCGCCGTTCGAGATTAATGATTTGTTCTTCGTCGTCTACCAAAAGGATGTGTTCATGACCAATTTCAATCTTTGCGGTTTCTATTGGTTCTTTAGCGACCTCAATACTATCGATCACTGGCAACAAAACCCTAAAAGTGGCGCCCTTGCCCGGCTGGCTTTCCACGGTGATGTCTCCGCCGTGACTTTTTATGATACCATGGGTCACCGACAACCCCAGTCCGGTGCCCTTGCCCTGTTCTTTGGTGGTGAAGTAGGGTTCAAATATGCGTTCGATGACCTGTTGGGTCATTCCGTGACCGTTATCTTTCACCACCAGCTCGAGGTGGCGGCCGACGTCCATGCCCGCTCTCAACATAGATTGATCATAACCGAGATTTGCCTCTTTTAAGCTGACTTCAATTTTTCCGCCCGTATCCTGCAGCGCATGAAAAGCATTGGTACATAAATTCATGATCACTTGATGAATTTGAGTGGGATCCCCCTCGATAAGTCCGCATTCATCGTCAATGAAGCTATTGATTTCGATGGTCGACGGGATTGTGGCTCGCAGCAGTTTGAGTGCTTCCTTGATAAGGCTCTGCACCTTTAGCGGCTTTCGTTCCTGGTCATTTTGCCGGCTGAAGGTCAGGATCTGTTTAACCAGTTCCTTGGCCCGATTTGCGGCTTTGAGTACCTCTTCGAGATTCTGGCTGGCCTGGCTGTCTGCAGGGATGTCGTCCATGGTCAACTCCGTATAGCCAACAATTGGGAAGAGGATATTGTTAAAATCGTGGGCAATACCGCCTGCCAGCGTACCAATGGCCTGCAGTTTCATCACCTGTTGCAGTTGACTTTCGGAACGGGCCAGCGCCTGGGTTCGTTCTTTGACTTTTTTTTCGAGAATCGTATTCTGGTCACGCAGCAATTTATGATACTCATGACTTTCCACGGCATTGGCCGTATTTAGCAATATGAACGATAAGAGGGTATGAGACTTGTCAGGAATGATATTTTCTATGTCGGGCAACAGGGCTATAAACATGCCCCAGATTCTTGAAGAAGTTGCAATCACATGCAGCATCAATCGTTTGGAATGATCATGGGAAGATAGGGTTATACCTCTTCGTTCGCGAATTGCCCAAGCAAAAAAGCCATTTTCAATCAAGTACTCCACCTGATCTTCTATATAGCCTTTTTTTTCAGAAGGTTCACAGAACGTAAAAGTAAAATCCGATTGGTCTTGATCTATGAGGTAAAATGCACTCGCTTCAAATGGAATCAAATATCGGATTCTTCGTTCGGCTTCCTGCAGGATATATTTTGAATCATAGCCCTTGTTGATATTTTCCTGAAAATCGCCTAAAGAAAGCGCCATTTCAAGGGCGTTCTGGACAAGTCTCCCGTTGCTTTCCAGGTACTCTATGCGCGTCTTGAGTTTTTCAGAATCCAATTTTGTGTTTAAATTCATCGTACGTTTATGCTTCTAGGATTGATTCCAAAGCTTGATACTGGTGGGTGGCTTGCCCGATGATGGTCCCAAAACTGTTGGGAGATAATTTGAGATTTTCCCAAGCAGCATTGTCAAGTGGAGAAATAAATTTTTCTCCGCTGGTGCCGATTCCAAGGCTGTTCGCAATAATATCGGACAGATGAACAATGGATGCCGGTCCGGAATGTGCAGCCTCTGCAGGTTTGTGATGGTATAGAACGCTATTTTCGAGATCCAGCGGCAGCCTCCACTGCTTCATGAGCTGTCTGCCCAACTGAGCATGATCACATCCCAGACAAATTTTTTCTTCTTCATACAGTAATTTCCTGCGGCTTCTCGCCTGGGCCAAGATCTGGAGAGACTCATCCGGGAAGTAGGATAATAGTATCAACCGGCCCAGATCATGCAGCAGCCCGGAAACAAATAGCTGTTCGGTTTGGGGTAAATTTTTATGAGCGGCAAACACCCTCGACAATAGGCCGCAAAGCAGGCTGTGTTTTAAAAAGGAATGTGTGTTAATTGTTTTTGCGGGAATATTTTTAAAAACTGAAAGAACACAAATCCCCAAGGCCAGAACAGAGATTTCCTTGGTGCCGAGAAGAGAAACCGCATGGGATACCGTGCTAATTCTTGAAGGAAGGCTGTAAAATGACGAATTTGCGATTTTTAACAACACTGCCGTCAGACTCGGACTTTTGCTTACTACCCTGGCGATGTGTTCGGCGGAAGACATCGGGTCTGCAATCACTTCCTGTAACTCGAGCGCAACTGATGGGATTTCCGGCAAAATTATATTTGTAAGCTTTAGTTTTTTTTGAAAATTTTTCGGTCGGTCGTCTCGAGGTATTTGCTTTCCGTTAACCGGCCAATCTTCATTTTCAACCGGGATATTGTGTTCGCATCGGAACCGAAGTGCAATATCGAAAATTTTTTTTGTGGCCGGATCTTCCATATCCGTATGGCTAAAAATCATTTTGAGACGCTCTTGAGCTTGTTCTATGACCATCGGATCCAACTGCCAATCCGGTTTGTCATCCTGGCTGTCGCCTCCTTCGAGAAAGACCTCTGAAATTCCCCAGATTTTAAAAATTCGGATGTGGTTGGCAGCTATGGTGTGACCCTTCGACAGCAGCAGCCGACCGTTAATGTCGCGAACTTCCTTGGCTAGGATTTGGCCGGTTTTTAATTTATCGGTCGATACAACAATCATATGAGTATGTTCACCTAGTTTCCAACAATGACGAAACAGAGCTTTTGCGGTCCAAATTGACATGAAACCGTGCTGCCGACATTCGAATTCGTAATTAAGCAGACAGCAATCAGGGCAAGCAACCCGACAACCCGTTCTTAGATATTATCGACTAAGATGCTTAAAAACTTGAGCATAATACTATTTTTAAGAGAGATTCATTCCTGCTCAGCCGCAATAAGGCAGGCTAAGATTTTCGTTTTTAGGCAAGTCGTTGAGGAATCAAAATGGGGGTATTGCTGGGATAAGGAAATTCATTTACAATCTCATATTCTGAACACTGACACCAGAAACCTGACAGCCAAAAAGAGAAATAATAAGGGGATGAAAGTCTCGGTACCCCTCCTTTATGAGTATTTTCATCATACTGGGGGTACCTGTATTCAGGGGCTGCTTCTTCTGACCAATTCAACGAAATTTGTTACAGCTTCCAGATAATCCTGCATGCCGCGCATAAAGATATCATTATGATTGGCCCCGGAAATTTTTAACATCTGTTTGTCCTTGGACGGACAGGCTTCATGAAGTGCCTGACCATCCGAAAATGGGATGATATGATCGAATTCAGCATGAATGATCAGGGTGGGCTTGTCAAAGCCTTTGATTTTGTCCACATTGCGAAAGCCTTTTTCTTCGGTAAATCCAAGGGATACAGCGTCGATACCCAACAGGGCCAATAAGGGACCGGCATAGGCGAACCCACTTTCGACAATGAGACCGTCAATTAGATTTTTGTAATTTGCGGCCAACTCCAGGACCGAGGCACTACCGAGGGATCGTCCCATCGGAATGATTGGACCGCTGAAATTGTTTTGTTTCAACCAACTACGCACAAAATGAAAAATACGGTGACAGTCCTGCATCATGGTAGTGACCGTCGGTTGTCCGTCTGAGCGGCCATAGCCACGATAATCAACCGCCAATAAATTAATTCCCATCTGATTGTAGGCCTTTCCCAACTCGTCATAGTCCGCAACGATTTCTCCATTGCCGTGGAAGAAGAGAAGGTTCCCGCCGGTTTTTTCCATGACATGAAAACGAGCCCCGATGTTGATGTGCTTTTCTACCGGTATCAGAATATCCTTCCGGCCTGTCGCTCGTGAGGCCGATTGCGCTGTCTGTGGGGATTGAAACGCCATCTCCGGCCGAGGGTGAAACAGAAACATGAGAACCTCCGGCCGATCGAGTGCCGAGTAGTCGATAGCTGAAATATCTTTCATCTGATATACTCCTTTATTTCATTCAGTCTCGATATATTTCACCGCCCAGGCTGCTATCAGAGAACCCACATATCGCGAGTCTTTCGGATTCATCAGCAAATGATCGGCCTGGTCAAGGGAAATAAAGCTTTTGGGGTGGCGTGCGGTCGTAAAAATTTTAGCTGCATTTTCGATGCCGACAACATCGTCGACAGGAGAATGCAATATCAACAGGGCCCGGTTTAAATTGCGAATTGTTTTCTGCATCGGTACCGAAGCCAGATCGTCCAGAAATTGTTTTTTTATTTTAAAAGTTCTACCGGCTAAGCTGACATTTGCTTCACCCCGGCGTTCGATGACTTCTTTAGAGCCGCCCAGGGTAAGCAATACATGACCGGGATCGGCCGGTGCGGCGATGGTGATTACCGCTGTCGATGCGGCTATTTGCGATGCAGCCTGCAACATTGCCGCCCCTCCCAGAGAATGGCCAATTAAAATTTTGGGTGAATCATACTGATTGGCCATGAATTCTGCCGCCATAACCAGATCTTCGACATTCGAAGAAAAATTGGTATCCGAAAATTCTCCTTCGCTTTCACCAAGACCTGTAAAATCAAAGCGCATTACCGCGATTCTCTTTTGGATCAATGAGCGGCTGATATGGCCGATGGCCTTTATATTTTTGGAACAGGTAAAACAATGGGCAAACAAGGCATAGGCAGACACCTTGCCATCCATTGGACAATCAAGTCTGGCGGACAATTTTTGTCCGGCTGGGTTGGTGAATGATAGATTTATAATCCGAATCTGATCTCCCATGCTCCTTACTCCTGTATGCTATCTTTCCTCTGAATGGTTCTGTCGACTGAAATCAACAATCACCGGTGGATTTAACTCCGGATTTTGCAAAAGATCCAAGGCGGCTGCCAGCACCGCATGCTGCTTTTTAGAATCAAGGGGCGAATCCAATGGTTACCCGTGGCGGAA
>JASFSK010000227.1:0-7271 GCA_050114455.1 Desulfobacterales bacterium
CGATAATTTGACGAATGGAACGTCCCCCACAGTCTGCATCCAACAGATCGCCGTCACCATTGGCTTGAATCAAATCATCGCAGGCCAGGACAAACCAGAGTGGTGCATCGGAGGTATCCCGGTTGGTGGCATCATTTCCCCGGATCATGTTCGGCAGGGTCCCCTGCTCTTCAAAGCGGCCGAACTGCCTCAAGACGGCCAAGGCTTCATCGGTCTTTCCTACAGCAATCAATCCGCGCACAAAAATCAAGGCATCCCGCCCCCAGTCCAAAAACCAGGGATACCCGGCAATCACCGATTTAAGCTCACCCCGACGGACGACAAATTCATCCAAAGCATGGGGTAGAATATCCAACGGCTTGCTCAATATGCCGTTTTGCGCTTCAAACGGGTTTACCGGTGCCCTGCTTGAAGGGATTTCCTTCAGGATTTCGGAATCATCTTTTGCATTTATTTCGGCAGATAACGTGGCATGTTGGCCGCCTTTCAAAAAAAAGGAAAAATATCCGGGACTAAACAAATCGGAATGCGGATCCAGGCCCCGACCCGCATCGATTTCCCGGTAGACCATATACTGCCATTCCGGTTCACGAATAAAATCGCCATCCGAGACTTTCACGCAAAGGTGATGTCGGGAATCGGGTATAAATTGAAACTCCCGCTGCCTGTAAATCACATTTTGTGGCCATTGGGTTTCGGGACCCGTGTAGGCTTTGGTGGTTTCATGAAAGTTACGGTTTTCGATGTCAGGTCTTAAAATAAGCTGGATTGGATTGGCATCATCCAGCCGACCGGCGCACCCAGCGGCAGATTGGCGCGAAAATGTCATTCCCATGGCATTCCTGCCGGGTATCATTTTTAGGCTCAGATAAATGGAAACGTTTTCTCCCTGACCGGTGGGAATTTGATAGTGCCAATGTCCCTGTTTGAATTCATCTTGCTCGAATTTTTCCAGGCAATCGGAATTGATCGATTGGGAATAGCCTTGGTATACCAGCCAGGCCCGGCAACGGGTGAACATAATCCAGCGGTCCTCTGGAAATTCAGGACTGATATTACCTGCCAGCAGGCTGTCATAGCGGCTGGTCAGTTTTGACCAGCTAACCGGTATGCGCTGCATCGCGCCACATCCGTTGGTATTCAGAAAAATAAAATCCTCGCGCAGCAATTCAGATCGATTTTTAATTCGGTTTATTCGGACGTCCGAATGCTTTGGGAGCAGGAGAAGGGGTGCTTCTCGATGCGCGACGCCTTCCGCTGAATAAACGGATAATTTCAGGGTGAAAGAGGTGGCGCTTTTTGGTGGGTCAAAGGGCGTAAATAAAACAAAAAAGGTGCCGTTGTTTTTTTGCAGGCTTTCTTCAGCCGCCACCGCGCGCTGCTCGTCGAATATGCGCGCCCGGAAGTCACAGTCTGCCTGAACCATAATAAAATGACCTGGCGGTATCATGACCTCACGTTTTTGATCCCCTGGCCACTGCCAGGTAGTGACTCTGGATTCGCTGCTGAACGGATTGACATCCCGGCAGAAAGCCAGCGGGTCTTCTTTTAGCAGATGGACCAACGGTTCTGTCTCGTCAGTCTCTAAATTTCTGGTCCCCAAATAAAAATTGAATACTTCAAAAACCTTGGTCCGTAATCGTTGAATTTCAATTTGTCGCGGTAACGCAACCGGCAGGGTGGTTGATGGTTGTGCGAACACCAGATCGTTTCTATTATCGGAAAGGCACAGTACCTGTCCGGGGTCGAGCAGATAGGTGGACAGATTATCGGCCGGCAAGACGCTTATTTCGGCATCTGTAAGTAAATCGATAAAGGTCGGTCCCGTCATCCCCGCTTTCTCCGGATTCCATGAAGCCAGGGTCTTGTTTTCATCATCGAGATTGACAATAACCAACAGCGTCCTATTCGTCGGGAGATGACGGCGATGTAATACGACATGGTTGCCCCCCTTTTCCTGGAGCATCGTTACCTCGGTATTCGTGAAAAAAGCCGGGTGTGTCCGCAACAGATGATTTAACCGCCGGATGTGATCAACTTGGTTGACATGCGCACCCCAGTTGAGCGGTGCGTTGTTGTGAACGTTGATTTTTTCGGAGGCAAACCACTCAACGCCGTTGGCGAAACCAAAGGCTCCCTGCTGAGACGAGAGGGCACACAAAGCCGTACGCATGCGGGCATAGGGTTTTGATCTGGCCGCCAGCCTTGGATTGTCATGGGTTTCCGCAAAATTGACCGTGATGCCATCGCTGCCTGAAATATCGAGTGCTTCGGGCAGATAGTTTTCAATTTGTCCGCGATCGTAATTTTGAAATAGCTCTGAGTAGGCCCAGTTTAAATTGGCAGTGTTCAGCAGTTCCCGGGTCACGGAGATCTTTCCGCCGAGACCCTCCAATAAAAATGTCGTGTCCGGGTATTGATCGCGGATTTTGGCAATCATATATTTCCAGGCCATCACAGGAATCATGTAACCGGCATCGCAGCGAAAACCATCCACACCGCGGTTGCACCAGGTCAGAAATACATCCGCCATGTACTTCCAGAGGTCCTTGTGTCTGTAGTCCAGCTTGGTTAAATCTTCCCAGTCTACGCCCCATGCCCCGGGGACTTCAATTTTGCCTTCAGGGCTCCGAGACAGCCAGTGGGAATGGGACTCATGAAGGCCGGCCGCCCAGCCGGTATGATTGATGGCGATGTCAATAAATATTCGGGCCCGGCGTTGATGAACGGCGTCCACCAGTTCAATGAACTGCTCGAGGGGGGTGGCACTGGGATCGAACTCTGCCAGGGCGGGATCGACCGTGGTAAAGCTTAAGGCCGCGTAGGGGCTGCCGAACCTTCCCATGCGGCCATAGGTGGTCGGGGTGGGATGAATCGGCAACAGCATCAGAATCCGGCATCCCAACTCGCCGAGGATAAAATCGAGTCTATCAATCAAATCCCGGAAGGTGCCGGATGGGGGAATGACCGTATAACCGTTATTGTCAAGTTCCGCTATGATCTCTTTGCTAACGGTCCCAGGGCTGTCTGCCCCCGCCACATTCGGGCCAAACTGCCTCACAAAAGCATTGTAAATAATGTTGGCACTGCAGGCATTGGCCGCGTCCACATTGATAACGGTATTGGGCCCCTGGGGCCAGGTGGGATTTATCTCGTTTTTTTTTAAGAAGAAACACTTGGCTTCAAAGTGGCCGACTTCGAAAAGCGGCAGTGAGGCTTGAAAAGATTGCCGGTCGATGCGTTTCATGGGGATATCAAACCAGGCCCGGCCCAAAGGGGATTCATCTTGCTCGACTTGCTGAAAAATTTCGTTTCGGATGACTTTGGCCTGTCCGATATTGGTGCGCACCCAGGCAGTTCCGTCATCAGGATGGGGCAATACAAGGGTGAAAACCACCGTATCTCCGCAAAATTTCACCATTCGTCTTCCCGGCTCCGGATTTTGAAGCAGCTGTTTTTGTTGTTCCATTTTGATAAATTACAAAAGTTGGATGTAATTTGCAAAGACTTTTGTGAATTTTCTTGAAAAATTTAGGTATTATAAGTATAAGATATTTATAAGGATAATTAAACAGATCGCCAGCCATCATTTTTGTTTTTGCGGTTGGCTGTTTCCAGTATTACATCTTTTCTTTGATTTTTACAGGTATGAGACCATGAGCCGTCGCACTTTGTGTTTACCATTAATAGCTGTTTTTATTTGCTTCCTGTTCCCATCGTCAGGCAGGTCCCAGTCCAACGACACCGCAGCCACCAAGACCCCTGGGGATAAGATTGCCCTGGTACGAGCGCTGATGTGTGAAGATATCAAAGATCTTGTTCCGCAAAATTCAACTACCGTATTTTCAATTGAAAGGCGTAAAGCCATCTGTTTCACCTCTTTTGACCCCGTACCGGAAAAATCGGTTATTTACCATCAGTGGTATCACCGCGATCAGAAGAGTGCCAAAATTAAACTGACACTCAAGCCCCCCCGATGGTCGACTTACAGCAGCATTCAGTTTCGGGCTGAAGATATCGGTCCCTGGCGGGTGGAGATTATCGATTCCCAGGGTCAGATTCTGGATGCATTAAGATTTAGTATCACGGAATAGCAAAACATGGACAAGTTTTTTTACCTGATATTAAGCCTTCGATGGCAGGATATTGTCGATATCGGCCTTGTCAGCTTTATTCTGTTCCGATTCTATGTCCTTTTCAGGGGAACCAACGCCTTCCGCGTTCTGATCGGCATGACTATTTTGTGGTTTTTTCAGCAGATTGCGGTTTCCATGGGTTTGATTGTAACCAGCTGGGTGGTCCAGGGCGTCGTTACCCTGGGGGCTTTCATTATCATCGTTATTTTCAGAAATGAAATTCGAACCGTATTGCTGGCCCGCAATTTAAAGTTTATATTTTGGGGCGGACCCTCAAAAACAGTTACCGGCACCATTGAAATCATTGTTCAAAGCGTTCTTGAAATGGCTCGGCGAAATTGTGGCGCTATCATCGTGCTACCGGGCAAGGAGGACTTGGAAGAGGTAATCCAAAAGGGAATCGCCTGGGAGGGGGAAATTTCCAAAGAGATGATTTTGAGTATCTTCTGGCCGGATAACCCGGTTCATGACGGCGCCGCTATCTTCCAGGGAAAGAAAATCACCCAGGTATCCGCCATCCTTCCCCTGTCCCGTCGGGATGATCTGCCTTCCTACTATGGTACGCGCCACCGGGCGGCTCTGGGGCTGGCTGAAACCACCGATGCACTGGTTCTTGCTGTTTCCGAGGAAAGAGGGGATGTGGTGGCCGCCCAGGACTCTCAGTTAAAGGTGATCAAACAGAAGCGTCGGCTCGAGCAGATTTTACAGCAGCACATGGGGGTTGCCGCTAAAAAAAGCAGGGAGGCGATAAAAGACAGGCTTATGCTGATTACGGCGGCCCTTTTTTCAATCATATTTGTTGCCGGCGTATGGTTCAGCGTCTCCAAAGGGGTCGATACCCTGGCCACAATAGAGATTCCGGTGGTCTACATGAATCGGGACCCTGCCATGGAAATCATCAAAACATCCGGCAACACTGTCAGTCTTGAATTGGAGGGATCCGGAGCACTGATAAAATCCATAAAGCCTGACCAAGTTCAGGTAAGGTTGGATTTGAGCCAATCCAAAGTAGGGCCGAACTCTTTTACGATCACCCGTGAAAGTATATCCCTGCCGCCTGGAATCATCCTGAAGGGTGTAACTCCCCCTGTGGTGGATGTGGAACTTGATATCCTGATTAGAAAGGAGTTGCCGATCCAAATTGATTGGGTCGGAAAATTACCGGACAATCTTATTCTCTCTGATGTTACTGTTACGCCCCAAACTGTAGAGATTATCGGCGGAAAGCGGATGCTCGAAAAAATGTCAACCATTTACACAGAAAAGGTCTCCTTGAATAATTTGGTGGAAAAGGGAACCATCACGGCCAACCTTGCTCTAAACCCGGCCTCTTTAAAGATAGCCCCAAACTCCAAAGAAAAGGTGACCATTACCTACGCAACGAAATTGAGGAATCAGTGAACCTTTTAGCTGCATAAACAACAGGGAGAATATTCAATTGAAATTATATGATTTATCAAAAATCCCATGGCAAGAAACCCAGTTGATTTATCATGCATTGGCGCAACTTGGGCAGGAAGCCCTCTGCCTGGTCTCGCCGGCCACACCCTATGTCTGCATCGGCTTTCATCAGGATGTAGAGCAGGAAGTCGATATGGATTACTGCCGGTCCCATAGCATTCCAGTATTTCGTCGCGAGGTCGGCGGCGGAGCGGTTTTTTTAGACGGCAACCAGCTTTTTTTTCAGCTCGTTATCAAACGAAACAATCCGATTGTCCCAAAAAAAATAGATGCATTTTATAAAAAGTTTTTGCAACCGGTGATCACGGTTCACCGCCGGATTGGAATTGAGGCAGAATACAAACCGGTCAATGACCTTGTGGTAGAAAACCGCAAAATATCCGGTTCCGGTGCGGCAGAGATTGGTGAGTGCATTGTTTTTGTCGGCAATTTAATATTGGACTTCGATTATGAAACCATGGCCCGGGTCCTGAAAATTCCGGATGAAAAATTTCGTGATAAAGTCAGAAAGACGATTGAAGAAAATTTAAGCACCATCGGCCGGGAATTAAGTAAAACCGCATCCGCCCAACCGGACGAGCAAACCTTGAACAATATGGTCGCTGAGGAGTTTGCCAAAACAGTGGGGCGTCTGACGCCGGCAGCCCAAGACGATCGATTGATCAACAAAATGAAGATGCTCGAGGCGTCCATGATGGATAAGGCCTGGCTTTACCGCAAGGGGAAACGGGCTGTAGAAAGGTCCGTGAAAATTCGAGCCGGCCTGGAAGTCAAACATCGTCTTCACAAGGCGACGGGCGGGCTAATCCGTGCGGATTATGCGCTGGAAGACGGCAAAATGAAAGACGTCTACATTTCCGGAGATTTTTTTTGTTTTCCCGCCGATGCCGTCGACCGGTTGGCGGCCCGGCTGGAAGGGTGCACGCCAGACGACATCGCTGATGTGGTCGCTGATTTTTACCAGCCAGCGGATACGGAAATTCCCGGAGTCACAGTGGATGATTGGCTGCAGGTCTTTAATCCCAAATGACCGTAAACAAAATGGGATAGTGCTTTTATCGGCTTGAATTTACGGTTTTTATAATGAAATCATGATGATGTCATCACGACAATATATACTTCCCGGGGACCGTGGGCGCCATGCACCATGGTGGCTTCAACATCGGCAGTTTTGCTGGGCCCGGAAATAAAGGTCATACTGTTGGTTACTCCCTCACCGGATCCTTCCGGATCCCCCTGTATAAGGGCATACAGTTCTTTAAGATCGGAGATGACCTGATCCAAATGTATGACGGCCACATGTATTAAAGGAACGAGGGATACCGCCCGGGCCTGCCCGGGTCGAGCCCTCATCACCAGTGAAGCTGTTTCAGCCATGCAAAAATCAGCGGAAGTTACCCCGATATAAGATTCGATAATGTGTTGGCGCAACCGTTCGCGCTCTTTTTTCTGTAAAGCCTCATCGGCCTCATATGGATTCAGTTCGGTAATAAACACCGGCACATTCTGGTTTTCCAACGCATTCGAAAGATTCAAGCTGTCGATGATGGGATGCTTCCAGGTGACAATACTTTTTTGATTGCCCCACTCCGGTTGTTTGTTTCGAACGAGATCGGCAATTGCTGCGGCTGCAGATGGCGGATCTTTGATAACAATAACATTCAGGTTAATGGG
>JASFSK010000228.1:0-7269 GCA_050114455.1 Desulfobacterales bacterium
AACGTCGATATTCGATAACTCCCTCGGCATGGAACCGCTGTCATTGTCAAAAAACGAAGCCCTCAAAGAGAAATATTTTGCCAAAATCCTCAAAGATTTCAAGTTGATTTGCTTTGCCACCTCCGAACCCACCATGGGATCGGACGTTGCCGGCATCCGCTGCCGGGCTGACAGAGACGGGGATAATTACATCTTAAACGGAAGCAAATACTGGATCACCAACGGCGGTATTGCCGATTACATGTCTGTTTTTGCCACCGTGGATCCCGATTCCCAGCACGAAGGAATTTGTGCCTTTTTGGTAGAAAGAGATTGGCCTGGGGTATCCATCGGCCGCAAGATACCAAAGTTGGGTCAGCGCGGTTCCAACACGGTGGGAATAAATTTCAAGGATGTCAGGGTGCCCAAGGAAAATGTCATGGCCCCGCCGGGTGAGGGCTTTGTGTTGGCGATGCAGACCTTTTCCCGTACTCGTCCGGCGATCGGCGCCTTTGCCGTCGGCACAGCCCGTTCGGCCATGGAATATGCCACTGATTATACCAAGAAGCGCCGTGCATTTGGCACCAAGATTGCCAATTTCCAGGCCATTCAGCATAAAATCGCCGAAATGTACCAGAAAGTGGAAACTTCCCGCCTGCTGGTATGGAAATCGGCCTGGGAAGCCGACAACCAACTGGATCCGACGATTTCGGCATCCATCGCCAAATTTTACTCCACTGAAGCGGCCCTGGAAGTTGCCAATGAAGCCCTCCAAATTTTCGGTGGTTATGGGTACACCAAGATGTTTCCGATTGAAAAACTGCTCCGGGATGCAAGATTGTTTCGGATATATGAAGGAACCAGCGAAATTCAGCGCTATATCGTTTCCGGATATGCCATGAATGTGTATCAACCAGTGATGCCGCCCTTGGAGGACCTGCCGATTCATCGAGAAAAAAATCCTCTGGAAATGGCTGAAAAAGCAGATGGCCCAGCCTGGCGATGCCGGATTTGCGGCTATGTTCATTATGGCGATGAGCCGCCGGATGAATGCCCCTATTGCTTTTTCCCGCAATCCGCGTTCAAAAAAGTATAATAATATTTTAAAATTGTGGTATTATATAATGTAATCCCGCTGACGGTGTTGCATCTTTGAAGTCAAATCAGCGATGCTGTAAGCGGGATTGGCTTGTATGGGATTTCTTCATATAAGTGAGCGTGGCGGATAGCTGCGGAAAACAACTCCAATTCATTCGAAAGTAAGTCTCTGAATTACATGGCACCGGCCTGGCCGGATTTGGATAAAAAATGGAAATCGATTATTCGATAGAAGTACAACGGCAGTTGGAACAAGAATTTCAGAATACTGCATTGCATCGGCCGATGTCTTATGAACGCTATGAGACCGGCACCGTATTAACCTATGATGTCACAGGCGTGGCCCAGGCCAGCAAGGCCAGAGTCAGCCTGGTGGTGGATAAATTTGTTGGCGGCGGATTTGCCGGCCAGGTGTACCGGGTTAAACTCGAGAAAATTGAATCCGAGGACGGGCCCATTGAGGGACTCGAGATAGGCGGACGCTATGCCGTAAAAATATTGATCCCCCCGAGCAATTTCTCCCGGCTGTTTCGTAATGTCTTATATTGGATCGGTTTCCAGGGTCCATTTCAGCTTCAGGTAAATCCTTTTGCAGCCAGGGCCGGTGCCCTGTGGCAAAAATTTATCCGACGCGCTGCAAAAATCAGATTCGGCACAGAATCTTCGGTGGTCGATATATACGCCACCTGTGTTGACAGAACGCTGGGCAGTTGTGGTGAGTTGAGTGAATGGGTCGAAGGTAGAACTTGGCGTCTGGAAGTGGATGACCGGCTGGATGCCCTAAAAAACTGGTTTAAGGGCCGCCAGGTGGACTTAGATAAACTGGGATCTCCGGAATATCGTGAGAAATATGAATTTATGCAAGAATTTGTGGCGCTTTTGCATCAAATGGGCGCGCACGAATTTGCCAGGCAGTATGAATGGTCAACCTGGAAAAGCCAGCCCAATTGTTTAAAGCGCAACCGGACGGCGGATTCTGCCTGCGGCGTATTGACCGCCGTTGATTTTCGGGCCGGATTGGCCCTGTTGCCATTCCTGCCCATGAGTCCGGGAGATTTCAAGCTGATCTTTACCGGTCTTATGCGCGGCAGTCTGGTGCAGTTTGACCGGGGCGATATCGCCAAATTAAAAGCATTCATCACGAAACACCCGCATGAATTTGTCGGCATGAAAGATATGCTGGTGGAATTGGAAGGCGCAGAGGAAGTGTATCGCGATTCCATTCCGGATATTACCCACCATCACATTCGTCTGGTATCCAGCCCTTCGCTGTGGTCAGCCATCCTAAAAAGTGCCCTTACCGGCTGGGGTATTCGCAATTTTATCGACGGCCATGCCCGACAAAAATTACAAACCAGCGTGCTGAAGACATTGCTCTTCGCTTTGCTCGGATTCATACCGTTTATCGGACGATTCTTCAGACGCATTTGGGGGCAGTCTTTCTGGCGGATTCATTACCGCAACATCCTTACCAGCGGGGCTTATTTTCGTCGGGCCCTGCGTGCCAAATTTATCGAAAAAATTATCGGCTGGCATAGATCCGGGCGGGTAAACGATGCGAATGCGGTGGGATTAACCATACAGATGTGGCGCTGTTCATACCATTGGCCGATTTCCTGGCTGCCGGCGGGTGTTCATCGTATTTTAACGGACTGGCAGTATGCAAAAGAGAAGTTGGACTATATTTTGCTGCGGCCGGTGAGACTGTATTTTAACAATGCCCTGCGTGAACAGTGGCTTCGCGATATGGTCACCGAAGGAAAAGATAAACATTTGCTCAACGATGAGGATGCAGACTTAATCCTGTCACAGATTAAAGAGCCCTACATTCAGAAATATCTAAAAAGCCTGGCGGTGCACGTTTGCACATTGCCGGTTACCCAGGTCGTTTCTGTAATTGTGGCGATCATCTATGTCCTCATGCACCCGGAGATGCCCAAAGCCCAATCCTACGCTATCGGTCTCGGAATCATTGCCCTGTTTCAAGTGATACCAATCTCACCGGGATCCCTGACTCGAGGGTTGTATGTCCTGTATCTGGTGATTCGGGAAAAAAATTTCAAAGACTACAATATTGCTGTTTTTCTGGGATTTTTTAAATACATCGGCTACCTGGCCTTTCCCATCCAGATGACCTACCGCTATCCGGCTCTGGCGCGGTTCATGGCAGGTCATTGGGCAACTGAAGCCGTGCATGTCGTACCGGTATTCGGAGAGAGGGGTGCTTTGCTGGAACATAAAATATTCAACCTTTTTTATAACTGGCCGTTGACCATTCGCAACCGGATACAAAAACGCTGGCAGTTAAGGACCACCGTTCAGCCTCGCTATTGGCATATCACTCTGTGCGTGGCTGCCGGAGTGGCAATCTTTGTGGCGACCGATCTGTACTATCTCAACACGTTTGGCGTGTTACCGAACTTGAAAGAGGTTTGGTTTTTTTCTTTGATCGTTCCGCTGGTGTGTGGCGCTACGGTTACCTTAGGTGCCGGCGGGGCCACGATATCCCACCGGGTGATCGGCGCCGTGATTTGCACAACGACTGTCGGTATTGCCAGTACATTGATATCCAGCGCCCTTGGCTCGGTGAATACCATAGGGATTACAGATATCGCGGTGATCTGCCTGTGGCGGTTTTTTGTTTTTTCAATCCTTTCCGTCGTTGGTCTGTTTTTGACAGAAATCAAACTGCCTGAACCGGAGGTGAATTCATAAGCCGCCGGCATCAATCAGGTGTGCACCCATTGAGTATGCCCTTTCGGTAACGGCAGAACCTATTAAATTCTTACCGGTAAGCCGGTGGCATATGAATCGAGTCAATGGCTCTGATTGTTTTCATTTTTCAACAGCGCATCGATAATCCGTGGTATGTATTCTTTGGCTTTTCGGGTGGGAAAACGGGTAGATGCAGCACCGAAATGCCCGCCGCCTTCAAACTCGGCCAGGAGCACGCCGGCATTTACATTGCAATGGGGATTAAAGATGCTATGCCCCACACTGACGGCCATCATCTCCCTGTTATTGTCCTCGTGACGTATCCTCACATTAACGAAAGATTCCGGAAACATCGCATATACGAGAAATCGATTGCCGGTCGGCGTGGTCTTCAAATGGCTAAAATCCGTGATGGCAACGTGTTTTTCGAGGCGGGTGTTGGCCTTCAAATGGACAGCGTACTGCTCATTCTGGCGTAATATGTCCAAACAGCGTCGTTTGACCTCTGGATCTTCCAGAACTTGCCCAATATCATTTTCCCCAAACAGCCGTATCAATCGATTCCAATATGACTCGTTGGGATAGTCTCCGTCGGAGACCGTCATGGACAATAACACATAATCGTTCTTTTCAGGATGACAGACTTCATCCAGGGTCAGATCGGCTGAATCGATTTTATCCGTGGCTTCTACCAGTTCAAGATAGTCTCGTTTGAATCGATCCCGGTAATACTCAAAAATAATACCCGCCGCCGAAGGGGCAATCTTGAATGCACCATCAAAGGGAAGGTCAACCTGATTGGTATAATGGTGGTCAAACCAGAGGGTGCATTTTTCATTGTAGGGCAAATTGGCAATAATGTCGCCCTGAAGGATCTCGACCTGCCCGCGTTGAAGGGCACTGGGCTCAACCCATCGCACCGGCTCACTGATTTCGAGGGCATCAATCAACAAAACGGCACAAATTACCCCATCAAAATCAGGCCGCGTTACAATTCGCATACATGTCTCCGTACTCTTTTTGCAACGGTTCCGAGGTTTTATCATTTCAACTATACTTATGAAATAAGTATCGCTATTGGATCTCGCCTCATGGTTTGGATACGATCCTTTACCCCCGGGACAGACCAACCTTTGAACTTCCGTCTGATGGATCTATTATATCAGAAATTTAAAAAACATGTTGATGTTTTGAAAACATTGACATATCTACTCAAACTGGGTTGTGGGGTTCAGGGTTCCAGGTGCCGGATTAAAAAAAACCAGACAGCTCGTATCAAATCTTATGTGCCTGTACCTGATATCAAATACCTGCTCAATTGAGTTTGACTCAATTGGGGTAGTATTATTAGCAGCAACCATCGGTAGTAACTTATGAACCCCTGAACCTATTTTAGCAAGGAGGAACCATACCATGGCACTTTATCTGGTTCAACACGGCAAAAGCCTGCCAAAAGACGTCGATCCCAGCCAGGGTCTTTCCGAGGAAGGCATCAGCGAGACCAAGCGCATCGCAGAGGTGGCCGCCAGCTACGAAGTAAACGTTTCCTGTATCAATCACAGTGTCAAGCCAAGGGCGCAGAAAACAGCAGAAATTTTTGCATCCGCCTTGCATCCTGCCGGTGGTATATTGCAGGTTGATGGATTGAAGCCGTTGGATGATGTCGCTGCCTATTCCGGATTCATTGAACCTGATGAGAATACCATGCTGGTCGGTCATCTGCCGTTTATGGAACGTATGGCTGCTTATCTGGTTGTCGGTTCGGCAGACAAGCCGATTTTCAGGTTTCAAAACAGTGGCATCGTGTGTTTAAAAAAAAATCCGGATATAAATTCATGGATAATAGCCTGGACCCTGATGCCCAATATTGGGTAGGCCCATATAAGCCGGCGCCACTGGCGTAAGGACAGCCAGTCTGATCAAGAAAGAAACCTCAACAAGACAAATGTCGAATGACGAAAGTCGAATGACGAATTAAGGAATTCTTGCTACTTTATTCGTTAAAAAAAGTAGGGCGAAATGCGGCGCAAGCGCCTGCGCTGCGCGAGCGGCATCCACCATTCGTCAATCTTCAATCGTCATTCTTCATTCCAATTAGCACCTTTTACCTTATTTTTTCGGTTTATCGGGTGAGGAAACAACCATCAGCACGAAAACGGCAGAACGGAGAAAATGATGAATTTCGAGTGCATTATCTATGATAAAAATCAGGGTGTCGCGATCATCCGATTAAATCGGACCAAAGTGCTAAATGCAATGAACAAGCAATTATGGCTCGATTTCCAGACGGCCCTGGCCGATGCAAAGAATGATCCGGAGGTAAAAGTGCTGATCGTCACCGGTGCGGGCCGGGCGTTTTCAACCGGGGCTGATTTGAAGGAGTCCAAATCCAGGACCCTGGAAGCCTATCGGGAATATCTGGAAGAACTACAGGAGGCGTCTCGCAAAATCATCCGGTTCGAAAAACCGACGATTGCCGCCATTAACGGATATGCGATTGGCTCGGGTTATGAACTGGCCCTGGCCTGCGATATCCGAATTGCGGCCGAAGAAGCCAAAATCGGGTCTCCCGAAGCAAAGGTAACCTCATCGGTGACCGGCGGGGCCTTTAGATTGTTACAGGATCTAATTGGCCCCGGCAAGGCCAGTGAACTTCTATTTACCGCTGAATACATTGACGGCAAGGAAGCCGAACGAATCGGTCTGGTCAACAGGGCGGTCCCCTTAGACCAGCTTGAAGAGGAAGTGGCACGGATGGCGCAAAAGATTGCCGCCTGTTCTACTATTTCCTTGAAACTCATCAAAAAAGGATTGCTGATGGCGCGAGGCGAAACCAGTCTCGAAGCATTGATGGATTATGAAGTCGAGGCTTGTCTGGCATGCGTATCGACCAAGGAGCGGCAGGATTCTTTGAAAGCGTTTGAGGAGCGGGAGAGGAGCTAATTGGACATTGCGGAGTGCGGAGTGCCGATTACTGTTTGCAAATGGGAGAATTATTGAGCCAGGGACATAGAACAGAATTCGGAAGTCGGAATGCGGAATGCGGAAAAAAATGGGAATTTAGGAACGCTATGACTTGATCCGGGATTTTAACGATCAATAAAAATTAGGAAGAAACCGCAATGTCACTCAATCGAATATTAAAGGCCGAGTCAGTCGCGATTGTCGGCGCCTCCAAGAATGAAACCAAACGTGGGTATCAGACCATTCGGACGCTGCTGGATGAAAAATATGAAGGCAGAATCTACCCGGTAAACCCGAAAGAAAAAAGCATCCTGGGATTTAAATGCTACAAAAAAGTTTCGGATATCGAAGAACCGGTGGATGTGGCACTGGTGGCCACCCCAGCTACGACCCTGCCGGCGGTTCTCGAAGATTGCGGTCAAAACGGCGTTGGCGGGGCGGTGGTCCTGGCCGGCGGATTCGGCGAAATGGGTCCGGAAGGTCGAAAATTGGAAAACGAAATGACAGCCGTGG
>JASFSK010000229.1:0-7247 GCA_050114455.1 Desulfobacterales bacterium
AAGGCCATAATGGAATGGAGACAGGGCCAGCACATTAGGAAAAATGTAAATTCGTTGACCCAGGCCATCTGAGGAAGTATGGTTAAAACATCGTCCCAATTGAGTTAAAACCAATACTATTCATTGTCTAATCCGATGACAAGCGATTCATCCTTGAAGGCGCGGCTGCTCAAAGAACTGGCCTCTCGAAGAAAAACGATTTCCGCTGTGCAGCTCGGTGCAACTTTGGCGATCTCCGAGGCCTCAGTCGGCAGGCAGGTTGCAGAGTTGCGGAAACTCGGCTATCAGATTATGTCAACAACCAAAGGATACCGGCTGATAGGCTCTCCCGATATTCCCTTTCCGTGGGAATTCGACGAAGCCAAATTCAATATTGTCTACTATCCCGAAGTCTCTTCTACCATGGATATTGCCAAAGACCTGGGGAAAAAAAACTGTCCTGACTACACAGTGGTGGTGGCCGGTCGGCAGACCCGTGGCCGGGGAAGATTAAAACGGCAGTGGTTGTCGGATGACGGCGGTCTTTACTTCACCATGGTGCTGCGGCCGAAGATTCCGGTGCAGCTGAGCTCCCGGGTGAATTTTTTGGCCTCATTGACCCTGGCACGCGTCTTGCGCAGGTTATTTCAAATTGATGCCGCCGTCAAATGGCCCAATGACATCTTGGTTGATGGGTATAAAATTTCGGGGATGCTATCGGAACTGGAGGCCCAATCGGAGCGGGTTCTGTTTATCAGCATCGGTATGGGGATAAATGTCAACAACGATCCGTCTTTGGCCGAGCCCATGGCATCTTCGTTAAAAAAGATCACCGGCCGGGAAATTTCTAGAAAGCTGCTGTTGGCCCGGTTCCTGGATGAATTTGAGAATTCCCTGAAAAAAATTGAACTCGAAGATGTTGTTTCAGAATGGAAAAAGTATAGTGTTACATTGAAGCGACGAGTTAAAATCGTTACCCACAAGGAGGTGTCAGAGGGTCTGGCCATCGATGTGAAACCAGACGGTGCGCTGGTGTTGGAACTTGCGGACGGTTCATACAAAAAAATTGTATATGGTGATTGTTTCCTTTTGGACGAATAGGACTTTTCGGGATTTGAAATTGGTAATAAGATTGGCATGGTACAAAGCGTTTTCGATTGCCTGATCAGCGTATTTTTTCATAATCAATTCCAATTTAGCGAACTCGTTATGCGGTAAATTTTTCAGATCTCCGCTAAGGTCGAAATCTCGGAGTGAAGATGCCATGTTTCTGGGTCTGCCCGAACCGATATATTTTACCGGATCCGTCCTGAAAACGATGGCAACGATGTTTGCGTAAGCATACGCCTTTATAGACATAAAAAATTTCCTGGTAAAAAATCCTTTCAACTTATCCTCGAAGTAGGCCGGCAACTGCCAGTCAACATCAATTTTCCTTTTAAAATTGCCGATTCTCAACGAACTGAAATTTTGATGGGTTGCAAAATTTTCAGCTTGTTTATGACTCCGATACGCGTACCTTGAGGAAATTGTATCTTTGGCTGGGGTGTTGCCGAACATCCCAAATACAAAATAAACATTAGATAAAAAATAATCAAATATCTCATTATTTTGATAGGATGCATATAAAATTATCAGGTTTTTATTTAAATCAAATGCCCCGGTTTCTCTTTCGTAAATCTAAAGATGATCGCCTGCCAAAAATCAGCGACCACCAATAGAGCAAGATCCCGGCCCCTTCGAGGGGCCTTCCTCATACCCCCAGCTGGTGGTGGTCGCTGATTAATATGACATGATTGTGAAAAATTCAATTGGGAATCAATGAATCAATATTCATGATTGTAGTTTAAGCGTATTCAAGTCTTTTGAAATGCGGCTTGTTTCTGCTATTTTATATAATTATATGTAATTATAATTATTTAAATCTTATATCAACTTATACGGCCAATACAATTTTGCCCTTGACAGACGATATCAATCTATAATATGAATGAGTATTCATTCATAAAAGTGCAAAGCTAGCGGGTGAAGCAGGGGGTCAAAATTAAAAAAAAGAATAAAAACAACAAATATCATTTGATTTTGGAGGCCGCGGTGAAAGTTTTTGCCCGTCAGGGGTTTTACCAGTCAACCGTTGCCCAGATCGCCAAGGAAGCCGGTGTGGCCGACGGCACGATCTACCTGTATTTTAAAAATAAAGATGATATCCTGGTTAATTTTTTTCACTATAAAACCAAACTGGTCTTTGAACGGTTTCGGGCGGAGGTCGATAAGGCCGACAGCGGTCTTGAGAAGCTGCGCAATCTAATACGGCGACATCTTACCGAGTTTCAGAGAGACAGGGACATGGCTATTTTGTACCAGGTAGGAACCCATCAAATCGACAGACTGGCCGAAACACAAATCAGGGAAATGGCCAAAATGTACCAGGATATTATTTCAGAGATCGTCGAAGTCGGGCAGCAGGAAGGCACCATCCGAAAAGATCTTTATGTCGGTCTGGTGAAACGGTTCATACTCGGCGGTGTCGATGAGGTGATCAATACCTGGCTGCATTCGGAACAAGATTATGACCTGGTTACCATGGCGGACCCGCTGGTGGAGCTTTTTATCCGAGGCATTGGAACCTTTGGAATGACGAATGACGAATAACGAATTTCTGAGAAAAGTCTCAGAAATAACTTGATGTATCAGTTTTCAAATTATTGAATATTCTAATAAAAGTATAAATACCCAAAGGAGAGATAAAACATGGCACAACAAATTGCAGATCGGAGAGATATTGAGTTTGTTCTTCACGAGCTGTTGCAGGTCGGGGAATTGAGTGAACATGACAATTTTGCCGAATTCAACAAAAAAACGGTAGATCTCATCATATCCGAGGCTCGCAACCTGGCCATCAAAGAGATTTTGCCCACCCAAATTGACAGTGATCGGGAAGGCACGCGCTTCGACGCCGGTAGGGTGACGGTTCCGGATTCTTTCCACAAAGTCTGGGAGCTTTTCAAGGAAGGTGAATGGCTGGCTATGATCGAAGATCCCAAATGGGGCGGACAGGGAATGCCCCGGGCCGTGGCCTTGGCTGCCAGTGATTATATGAACGGAGCCAACTTTGCTTTTATGATGTATGCCGGTTTGACCCACGGGGCCGGTAAACTGGTTGAGACCTTTGGGACCGATCAGCAAAAAGAGCTATTTTTAAAGAAAATGTATACGGGTGAGTGGACCGGTACGATGCTTTTAACCGAGCCGGAAGCCGGATCCGATGTGGGTGCTTTGACGACTTCAGCGGTTAAAAATGAAGATGGTACCTATTCAATCACGGGAAACAAGATTTTTATTTCTTCCGGCGAGCATGATCTCGCCGAAAATATCATTCATCCGGTTCTGGCGCGCATCGAAGGTGCCCCGGAAGGCACCGCCGGAATCTCGCTTTTCATTGTTCCCAAGATCTGGGTCAACGCGGACGGCAGCCTCGGTGACGCCAATGACGTTGTCTGTACAGGTGTGGAGGAGAAAATGGGAATCCATGGCAATGCCACTTGTTCCATGTCTCTGGGCAGCAAGGGAAATTGCCGGGGAATGTTGCTGGGAGAAGAAAATAAGGGGATGCGCAACATGTTTTTAATGATGAACGAGGCGCGTTTGTTGGTGGGGATTCAAGCGTTTGCCTGTGCCAGCGCAGCCTACATGTATGCCATCAATTATGCCCGCCAGCGGGTCCAGGGGAGGCATTTGTTGAACATGATGGACAAAAGCGCTCCTTCGGTTCCCATTATCCAACATCCGGATATTCGTCGCATGTTGATGACGATGAAGGCCTACGTTGAAGGCATGCGTAGTCTGCTCTACTACGTCGGCATGTTGGACGATCGGATCGATATTGCCGAAGACGAGACGGAAAAAGCCAAATACCAGGGCATTATCGATTTGCTGATCCCATTGGCCAAGGGCTATGTTTCCGACAGAGCCTTTGATGTCTGCAACCTCGGCGTTCAGGTTTACGGCGGATACGGCTACATCAAAGAATATCCCATGGAACAGCTTCTTAGAGATTGCCGGATTACACCCATCTACGAGGGGACCAATGGCATCCAGGCCATGGATCTTCTGGGCAGAAAGCTCGGTCTGAACAAAGGCCGGCCGATCATGGATCTGATGGGAGAGATTCAAAATACCATCGCAGCCGCCAGGAAACACGCAAAAATCGAAGAATACGCCGGCAAAGTGGAGGCGGCTCTGAACAAGCTGGGTGAGGTTGCCCTGCACCTCGGTAAGACAGCCATGTCTTCGGAGGTAATGACCGCCTTTGCCCATGCCTATCCATTTATGGAAGTATCCGGCGATGTTGTCATGTCATGGCTGCTGTTGTGGCGCGCCACGATCGCTGCGCAAAAGCTTGAAAACGGGGCCAAGAAGAAAGATGCCGTTTTCTATGAAGGACAGCTGAAAAGTGCTGAATTTTTTGTTCATTCCGTTCTGCCGGTTACCCTAGGAAAAATGGATGCCATTATCGCAACCAATAGCGCCGTGGTGGACATCAGCGAAGATTCATTTGGTGGGAAATGATCACCAAGGACGATTGACGAGGGATCAAGGACGAAGTGAGGAATTTTATTGGTTTTAGCGGTTTCGGAACTTGACTCCAACTCAATACTGAAAATGATCCTTAAGCGGGTGAGAATATAATCTATCATTTAAAACCGGTCTTGTTTGAACCATCTATTCATGATATGCAAGCCCCTTGTGGCTGATTTAGGCTACAAGGTTGTGGGTTCGAAGGTTCAGGATTTAGGGTCCCATTTTCGTCGCTGGGCTGCATTTGAGATGCGCATTTACGGGAATGGTGTTAGCCTCGTCAGGCCCGATCCAAAATTTGAAGCCAAATCGGCAATCATCAGGCAAAAATTTTAAAAAAATCAGCGGCCACCAGCTGAGATGGCTGCGTCCCCTTCCAGGGGCCATTTTCATGCCTCCAGCTTTGCTGGTGGTCGCTGATTAAAGGAGACTTAACCAACAACATGCAATCCGCTCTGATTTCTCCGGCATCTTCCTCATTTTTGGGCATTCCTTTGAACATTATTTACATCCTGATCCCACTGGCCGGGATAGGGGTTTTTGCCTATATCATTTTTAAACGCCTCGAGCCCCTGCTAAAAGCCGCTCCGGATGATCGTTTTAATAGATTTATCGAAAGACTGCAGTCCGTAATTAAAATCTGGCTGGCCCAATGGCGTCATCCCCGCTACCTGCTGGCTGGCGTGGTGCACATCTTTTTGTTTGCCGGGTTTCTAATTCTCGGGGCACGATCGACCGAGCTTGTATTCATCGGATTCATAGATGGCTTTAAGTTGCCGGGCTTCGACGGGGCTTTCGGTACTTTTTACACTGTGTTGAAGGATTATGCCGCAACCTGGGTTCTGGTTGCGGTCATCATTGCCGCGGTTCGGCGGGTTTTGTTGAAGCCGGCCAGATATGCGGTACCGCCCCAGTACGGACGCGATCATACCTGGGAGGCTTTGTTGGTCCTGGGACTTATTGCGACTTTAGTGCTCAGTGAAAGTCTGTTCGAGGCCTCTTTGATCGTGGCACACATTCAACAAGGGACCCATGCCGAAATCGTTGCACCGTTGACCCTTGTTTGGTTTTTCAAGCACTTACTGATCAATGCTTCGAACCCGATGCTGCAGGGCTTGCATTCGTTGACCTATTTTATCCATGCGATCACCTTTTTCTTTTTCCTGTGTTTTTTGCCCCTGGGCAAGCATTTTCATGTCATCACTTCTCTGTTCAACGTCTTTTTTATGCGTCTGGATAGGGGAAATGTGAAACCCGTGCGCTATGGGGTGGACGACGACAAACTGGATGACCTGGAATCGTTTGGCGTTAAGGTGTTTGAGGATTTTACCTGGAAGCATATGCTCGATTTTTACTCCTGTGCCGATTGCGGCCGGTGCTCCGATCGATGCCCCGCCAACGCTGTCGGCAGGCCGCTTTCCCCGCGATTTATTTCTATCAAGGCCCGGGATTACGCCTTCAAACACTATCCCTTGATCGGCGGCTATGTCGGGAAGCCGACACCATTGATCGGCGACATATACACGGAGGATGAGATCTGGTCGTGCACTACCTGCGGTGCCTGCGAACAGGAATGTCCGCTGGGCATTGAGTATATCGATAAAATGGTGGACCTTCGACGCGGTATGGTGGACGAAGGCATGGTGCCCCAATCTCTTCAAAAACCACTGGGTGCCCTTGAAAAACGTGGCAACCCCTGGGGAAAAATGGAAAGGAAGCGAGCGGATTGGACCAAAGCCATTGCCAAGGATTGGCCGGTAAAAATTCTCGAAAAGGGCCAAACCGCCGAAACCCTGTATTTTGTGGACAGCATCTCCTGCTTTGATGATCGCATGCAGCAAATAGCCTGCTCGACGGCAAAAATTCTGTCTGGTGCCGGAGTGGATTTTGGGATCCTGGGCAAGGCTGAAAGGGACAGCGGGCACGAAGTCAGAAGATTCGGCGAAGAAATGCTGTTTCAGGACCTGAAAGACCGCAATACGGAAGCCATACTTAAAAGCGATGCCAAAAAGATTGTCACCGCTGATCCCCATGCATTCAATGCCCTCAAAAAAGATTATCGGGACATTCCACCGGTGGAGCACATCAGTCAGACCATTTTACAACTTGTTAAATTCGGAAAGTTACGATTAGAGCCGGTGGCGGACAGCACTAAAAAATACGTCTATCATGACCCGTGCTATTTGGGGCGCCATAACGGCATTTATGACGACCCGCGACAGGCCATCGACGCAATTCCGGGATTGAATCGAGCCGATATGCTCGGCGACTGCCGGGATCGCTCTTTTTGCTGCGGCGGTGGCGGTCTGATGCTGTTTTACGAGCCCGAAGAAGATCAACGCATGGGGGTGCTGCGGGTCGAAATGGCCAAGGAGGCTGGCGCCAATGTCATCGTGACGGCCTGTCCCTTCTGTCTTGTGAACATCGAAGATGCGATTAAAGTCGCCGGACTTGAAGGTGAGATGGAGGCCCTTGATTTGTGTGAGCTCATTGCAGGACATATGGTTACGGGATCATAGAAAATTATCTGTTATTTGGGATTTGTAATTTTTATTTTCGGATTATCTGGATTAAGAACTAACAACCACAACTATATATTTTGGAGGGAAAATGGAAATCTTGGTTTGTGTAAAAAGGGTTCCCGATACTGCTGAGAATGAGATCGAAGTCGCCGGTGATGGCAGCGACAT
>JASFSK010000230.1:0-7235 GCA_050114455.1 Desulfobacterales bacterium
TTGATTGCGCCTTTTGTTTCGTGTATCCAGATACTGTCGGAAATATTCTCGGGTAATTCGATCTTTTGATATCTATCAATGTATAAGTGTTTCAATAAGTGGATATACGCAATGAAAGTCTGACGCTTCCGGTCGTCTGCCTGGCCACATTGATGGCTGTGCTCTGGGGCGGTAACAACATCGCAATCAAGTTTTCTTTAACCGGAATCCCCCCCTTTGCGTTGGCCGGTATCCGTTTCTTTGTAGGCTCTCTCATAGTGCTCGTCTGGGTCTATATGGACCGGGCTTCCTTGAAGATGGAATCCGGCGAAAAAGGCAGCCTTGTTCTGCTGGCATTCCTTTTCACGGCCCAGATCAGTCTTCTCCATGTCGGCGTTCATTATACACTGGCCGGGCGATCCACCATTCTGATCTCTACCCATCCTTTTTTCGTCGGCATATTTGCGCACGTCCTGCTATCCGGCGATCGAATGAAGCCCGTCAAAATTTTGGGGATGACACTCTCTTTTCTGGGTGTAGTGTTTATATTCGCAGAGAGTTTCGTGCTACAGGATTTCCAGCATCTGCTTGGAGATTTCCTGGTACTGGGCAGTGCACTGCTTTTGGGATTGCGACTGGTTTATATCAAACGACTGACCCAGGGCATCCACCCCGGCAGATTGCTGCTCTGGCAGGCGGCATTGAGTATCCCGATGTTTTTTATTTTCAGCATAATTTTCGAGGGCAATTTCGTTTACCAATGGAATATAAAAATTGCAGCCGGGATATTCTATCAGGGGGTGATCATCGCCGGTATCGGTTTTATCATATTGACAAAACTCTACCAACGTTATGTCGCCAGCCACGTGGGGGTGTTTCAATTCGCCACACCGATTATCGGTGTTATCTTCAGCAACATACTTTTAGGTGAAGGAATATCCTTGGGTTTGATCGGCAGCATGATCCTGGTAGCTTTGGGCATTGCGATCGTAAATCATTCGGGATAACTGACGGCAGGGGTAGTTTAATCCTAACATTGGACCCCGTTTCTATCGCCTTTCAGCAGGGGCCTCATTGTTGAGATGAGGGGGGGGTGAGTTTGAAGACATCGGTATAAAGATTTTAAAAGTCGAACCTTCACCCGGTTTTGATTCAACCCGTATGTTGCCGCCGTGTTGATCAATAATCTTGTCTGCGATATAAAGCCCGAGTCCCGTTCCCTTGTTGCCTTTTGAAGAGAAAAACAATGTAAACAAGCTCTCACGGGTCTCCTGATCCATTCCAATTCCATTGTCTGTGATTTCAAATACAACCTGTTTCTCTTCCTGCCGAACTCTGAAAATGATCCTTGGGGCTTTTTGAGCTTCATTTTCCATGCAGGCATCCAGTGCATTTTCCAGGATATTGATCAAGGCCAGCCGCAAGACGCCGACATCAACTTCAATCTCTTTCGGAAGGGTTTTGCATTCACAGATAAATTCTATCCCGTTGCTTTTTATTTTGGGCTCTACCGTTGAGGTCACATCTTCCGCGAAATTTAATAAATCGACGCGACGGGGCTTCAATTCCCGTTCTTTGGCAAAGAACAGGATGTTGTGAACCAGCTTGCGGATGCGGCTGACGATCGTCTTCAAATCGTCATAGCCCTCACGAGCTCTTTCGGGGTTGTCTTTGGCAAATCCGGTTTCCATCAGATACATGCCGCCGTCCAAACCTGTCAGGAGGCTTTTGATTCCGTGCGAGATGGAACTTATTTTCAATCCCAGAGATACCAGATGATCCTGAAGTTTACGAATCTGGGTAATGTTGGTGGACATTTCCATCACGTGGGTGATCTCTCCGCTGGTATTTCTCAGAGGTGCCGTCCAGATCAATACATTGTATTGCTCACCGGTCCTGGAGGTCACAACCATTTCCGCGGTGTGGGATTGCCCGTCTTCAAATGATTTGGCGACCGGGCAGTTGGGGCAGGGTTCATTGCAATGTTTATAAACCTCATGGCAAAAGTCACCGGATTTAACATCAAAATCCCTTTTAAAACGCCGATTGCTCGCCGTCAGCCTGAATTGTCGGTCCTGTACCGAGATATAACAGGGTACCTCATCAAAAAGCTGCTCGTAGCGTTGCTGAGTTCGGTGCAACTCTTCCCGCAACCGTTTGATTTCGGTGATATCAGCCAATATCTCCACGACAAGTTCCACACTTCCATCCTGATTGCGAATCGGTGCGGTGTAGACAATTACCGGGGCTTCATCACCCTTGGAAGATTTTACCGTGGCTCTGGTTCTAAGCCCCTTGCCGGTTTTGAATGTCTGCTCAGCGGGACATTTAAAACCGGCATCGGTACTGGCCGTGTAGACATCCCAACTATTGAATCCGACTTTATCCCCCAGACGTTCCTTAAACAGCGAATTTACCGCAATCAGCTTTAATTCCGGATTGTGAATTGAAACCAGACAGGGCATTTCATTAAAATATGTTAGTCCCCCTTCCAGATCCCCGGCAATGCCGCGCATGGCTGAAGACAAGCCCTCAACCGCCTGCCCGACGGCAACCTGCCGTTCTACTTCCACTAGTTTTGCCGATTTTTCACGAACCAGAGCTTCCAGATTTTCGGTGTATTCGCGCAATTGACGGCGCATGCAGATCTTTTCATTGGCACGGTGAAGTGCAATTTCCAGCACATCATCGTTGATGGGCTTTGTCACAAAATCAACGGCCTGATATTTGAGGCTTTTGATGGCTAGTTCCATATCTCCATGGCCGGTGATCATGATGACTTCGGTATCGGGGTTTTCATGCTTGATCTTTTGAAGGAGTTCGATCCCGTCCATTCCCGGCATTTTAATATCGGTAAGGACAATCGGAGGGGTTTCCTTGCGGAAAATCTCAAGAGCTTGCTCGCCATTCTCGGCCGTATACACCGTGTACCCGCTGTCAGCCAGCGATAGGCCGAGCACTTTGCGGATACCTTCTTCATCATCGACGAGTAATAGTTTATTTTCCATAATCGACGGCCGTTGGGAACAAAGATAATTTTTTGCTTAACCTATGGTATTTTTAACAACGCCGATCAGTTTCTCGGGATCGAAGGGTTTTTTAATGAAAGCAATCGCATCCTTGATCGCATGGTCCCCGTCAATCCCGCTGACCACGATAACCGGCGTATCCCTTAATTCTTTGTCTTTTCTGAGCTTGCGATAGAAACGGGGACCCCACTCGCCGGGCATTTGCAAATCGAGACAGATCAAATCCGGTTTTTCCTTTCTGACGACATCCAGCCCCTCCATGCTGCTGGAGGCACTGCAGGTGGCATATCCATTGTCGCTGAATACAGCAGTCATATATTTGACGATCATCGGATCATCGTCAACAATTAAAATTTTTTTGGGCATGTCTATCCTCTCTTTCAGGCCGGGTTGAATAAAAAACCGTTCCCTTCAAGATTTATAGTTAGCTGTTTTTGCACGAGATATAACCCTGAATGAGAGAAAAGCGCTCATTCAGATGTTACTGGTTATTTGTTATTCGTTATTAGAGTATGTAGATCGAAGAAAAGAATTTCTCTCTCTGTAGCTATTTCCCAATAACCTATAACAAATAATTCTCAATTGGGGTATCGTTTTATGTGGCAAGTCCCACACATGACAGGCCCTTTGCCGCTTTCAAGGTGACATCCTTTGCAGTTGGTATGAAAGGCTTTTCTCAGGCCCGGTGTGTCGCCATCACCCTCTTCACTATGACAATCCGAACAACTCTGGTCTTCCGAAGACTCATCTTCCAATTTTTGCCCATCTTCATAAATATGGTGACATTCATTGCATTCTTCTATTTGAGCAGCCTCGTTGTGCTCGTCATGCCGAAAAACGGCCGGGGTGCGCCGCTTCTCACTAAAACCGTCATCGCCAACGACTTCCATGTCTTCCTGGGAAAATGCCGAATTCCATGGAGTCCCAACGAGCAAACAAACAATCAGGATAAGGATCACTTTTCTCATCATGCTTTTTCCTTTTTCATTACTTCATACAGAATATCGCTGATAAATTTAACATTGTAGCCGAGGCCATAGTGATGGTTGATATCTTCAAGGCCGCTGTGGCAATTGTGACAGGGCGCGATCAGGGTCTTGGCGCCTCTGGATTTGGCCGCAAACATTTGCTCGGCCTTAATCCGGTTGCCATGCATGCGTGTGTTTTTGAATGGCGGCCCGCAATTGATCACCCCACCACCGGCACCGCAACAATAATTGTGTTCACGGTTGGGATGCATCTCGATGAGATTATCACAGATCGCATCGACAACATAACGGGCTTTTTCAGCCAGCCCTCCGCCTCTAACCACATTGCATGGATCGTGGAGTGTCACGGGTTCTTTGAATTTTTCAACAATCGTTATCTTTTTGTCTTTGATCAATTCATAGTAAAAGTCGATGGCATGCACGATGGGTATGGGAGGCATGCGCCAGCCCAACCAGCGATTGCCCACATCATACACCGATCGAAAAGCATGGCCACACTCTCCCATAACAATTCTTTTTACCTTCAATCTTGCAGCCGTTTCAAAATGGGCCCGCTTGACGCGCCCCATGATTTCATTATCGCCGGTATACATGGCCATATCGCTGTTGTCCCAGCCGGGGGTCGCGGGCATTGTCCAGTTCACACCGGCCACGTCCATAATAACCGCCGCCTGATAAATGAGTTGTGCCTGGAACTTGGGTTCCGGGCCGATGACCGAATACATGATATCAGCCCCCTCTTTTTCAAGTGGGATTCTCAGAGTCGGAATTTCGGCCTGGGCCTCTTCTTCCTGCCATTGCAAGGTATCTATCCATTCATCTTCTTTGACCCACATCTGATTCATGGTCGCGGCATGGCTGTGAGCCGTGTCCTGAATATACAAAGGGGTTATACCCAGCAAATGACAAATGCGCCGCACGGTCAACATCATGTAGGCAATGTCGATCCCAAAGGGGCAATACATAGCGCACCGTTTACAAACATTGCACTGAGTGGATGCAATCTGGGAGGCCTTTTTGATAAAATCCGGACTGACCCTGCCCTTTTTTTTAAGCATTTCCCACAGGGTTTGTTTGACTTTGCCGACCGGAGAATAATGCGGATCTTTATCATGGGAAAGGTAGAAATGGCATGCTTCGGAGCACAAGCCGCAGTGGATACAGGTATTCACGTAAGCTTTGAGGCGTGCGCCGGATTCACCCTTTAATACTCGGTTGATCACGCGTTCAATTCGGTCGGCAGTCAGGTTTTGTGCACCGGCTTCCAAACCTTCGTCGATGATTTCCTTTTCAATCTGCTTGGCAGTTTCAGCCATGGTTTTAATTCCTTATTATTCTTATATTTTTATAATGATGATTCAATAAAATCGGCAATTTTGCGCTGGGACGGTTCAGATCTGCAAATCTTCATCCAACCTTGTCCAATTTGCATTTGGATTCCGGGGGGTTACCAATCCCTTGCCTTCCGGACGCCTCCAAATTCCGACCCCATATATGCTCGGGTCAGAGGAGCAAAGAACATGTGACTCAAACGGGTAAACGGGATAGCGACCAGCATGACTTCACCTGCGAGGATATGCAAAATCACAAAAATCTGATATCCAAACCACTGATAATAAGCCAACAGTCCGGTAACGAAGGGGGCTGCCACGATGCCCAGGATAATGTAATCCGATGCATAAGTGACAAATTTAACCTCCGGATTCACCATTCGCCGTACGAGGAAAAACACACAACCGCCAATGACAATCAAGGTCATAACTTCGGCCGCACCGTCTGGCAGCGTCCACCAGTTCAGATCCCAGGACTCTTCGATTAGGATGACGTGGGCCAATAAAAAAATCGGGGTTATTATCAAACAGATATGAAATGCAAAGGCGACGATTGTCAGGACCGCATGTTTTCTCATATTTTCGGTGGCAAAGGGGATACTCCAGCGTAGAATGGATCGCAGACTGTATTTCAAGCTCATGTAAGAATAAATAAATTTTTCTTTCTGATGAACCAGCACTACCAGACTGGTGAGCCGATAAAGACTGCCGCCGATAAAAATAATAAAGGCCAGCCAGGCAAACGGGCCACTCACAATGTTGTATAAGGTGTTCATTGAATCCCCTCTTCAGCGTAGAATAGAATTAAGTGCCAGAACGTGCCGAGTATACACACCCTCATGGAGGGTTCTTAAAAGGAGCTTATCGCCCCCGGGGCTAAACACAGGATCCCAGACAGCATCATATTGCTGATCCCAAATCCGGTCATTTACTGCGATACTGTATTTGCCGTTTCGTTCGATTTTCACAGCCACATCAGTATTTTGGGGATTGAAAACCGGCTGCCAGGCCATGTCAAAGCTATTCTTCCAGACAGTGCCATCGACGACGACCATCCATTTCTTATCCTGTTTGGCCACTGCCGCTATATGATTGCCGTCAGGGCTAAAGACAGCATCCGTCACCAAGTCGCCAAATGAAACGGACCAGGGTTTTCCGTCCACCGCCATCGTCCACTTACCATATTTTGGCGCCACGATGGCCGCCAGCTTGTTGCTGGTTTTGCTAACCATTGGATGCCATAATTGGACAAACTTGCGATCCCAGATGATTTGACCATCCTGGGCTAAAAACCACCCGGCGTTGGTCCTGACGGGGGCAATCACGCAACCGTTTAGCGGATGAAATATCGGCTCCCAGACACAATCGAATGTTTGTTCCCATGGCTTGCCATTTATTGCGATTGTGTAATCATAGAGGTTCAACCGAACTTCGGCTGCCGTCCGTTGGCCATCAGGGCTCATCGCCATTTTCCAGACGTTGACAAATTGGGTGTCCCAAGTTTGCCCGTCCACGGCTACCGTAAAGGCACCTTTCTGGAATTTATGAATTTCCCCTTCACCAAAGTCGGCAACCTGAACAACGGCAGCCGTGTGGGTCCCATCCGGACTCAGTGAGGAATTCGATATATTTGAAAATGTTTCTTCCCAAACCACGTTATTCAGGGCCATGCCGTATGCCATATCCTGCTGAAATGCAACGGCGATGTTTTTGCCGTCGGGGCTGAACTTCAGATCCCAGACGTATCCGAATGTATTATCCCAGGCAGTACCGTCCACCGCCACGGTCCATTCGCCGTCGATCGAGACCAAAGCCGCCAGGCGGCCGTCGGGAGCAAACCGCAGATACCAAATTTTATCAAAGGTCGACTCCCAGGCACCTTCGTTGACACAGATGGCAAATTCACC
>JASFSK010000231.1:0-7221 GCA_050114455.1 Desulfobacterales bacterium
TTTGGCATCGTCGCTGCCAAGTGTCTGGGAATAAGGCCGAACAAATGTAGACGCATTCTCTTGGGCCAGAAAACCATATCTTTTGTCCTGATGCTTTTTGTAAACATAAACTCCTGCGATGAACAATAGAACTAAAAGAATACCTGATAATAGAACAATATATTGTTTCTTCATTTATTTACCTTTCCCCTCAAAACGAAAAGAAGCGCTGAAATGGTTGAGAATGAGATCAGTGAAAGCAGTGGAATCGTAATGAAACCAAATAAATCTAAATATGTTTCGGAACACGAAACACCTTGACTGCAGGGTTGTATACTTTCCGGAATGAATCCGGTGTATAATAGGAAGTGATAAAAAGCGATCGCCCATCCGATTAATGATAGAGGTAATGCGTATTTAATTATGGATTTGTCGAATGGGAGTAGGCCAACTAAAAAAATTACAGCCAATGGAAACATAAAGATTCTTTGATACCAGCACAACGCACATGGAGGCAATTCCATGATTTCACTGAAGAAAAAGCTTGCCAGCGTCGATGCGCTGGCTATTATCCAGCAAAGAAAGGTGATGTTCCAATTGGAGTTTGATACATTACTGGGTGTAGTCATCTTTTTACCATAAAGGGAATGATACTCTGTTTTAGACCCTCATATATCTGTGTCTTGACGAGTTCGCCTGTTATTAAATTTTACTCAAGTCTCTAAAGTATTTTATCGCATCAGGAGTGGCCCAATCCCTGGGCCCAATAATTTTTTCTACAATGATTCCGTTTTTATCGATGATCAGGCTTTCTGGCACACCGGTCGTGTGGTACAGATTTTTCACGATTCCCTTTGTATCCGTAAGCGTCAGAAAACTCAGTTTGTGTGTTTTCATAAAAGGAGAAACCACCTTAGACCCGGCCGAATCAACACTGACAGCCACAATGGCGAAGTTTTCATCCTTTAGCTCTTGATGAAGTTTTTCCATGGACGGCATTTCCTGTACACATGGCGGGCACCAGGTTGCCCATATGTTCAGGAGAATGACTTTGCCACGGAAGTCAGAGAGGTTGACCATATTTCCGTTTAAATCCGGTAAGGTAAAGTCTGGTGCAGGTGTCCCCTTTTTTAGCAATTGCGTTGATGTACGGTTGAACAAAGCATCTTTTGATTGGAGCATGAAAACAAGAACGATACCGGCAAGAATCAATCCGACAAGAAATACGTTCTGGAATTTTATTCCAGCGCCATGCTCTGAATTCTCTCTCATGTCTTTTTAGCCTTATACTCTTTGTGCACAACAATGACTGAATACGATCAACATTTGCCAATCATCCTGCCGATCCATAGCTGTGAAGGCCCGGCAAGTAATTTACGCCAAAATAGGTGAACAGTACGGCAGCAAAACCGATCATTGAAAAAAAGGCAATTCGTTTGCCGCGCCAACCTCTCATCAGGCGTGCATGCAATAACGTCGCATATACGAACCAGGTAATCAGAGACCAGGTCTCTTTCGGGTCCCAGCCCCAGTAGCGACCCCATGCAGAATTTGCCCAAACTGCCCCTGATACAATCCCGGCAGTCAAAAAGAGAAAGCCGAACAAAACCATTTGGTGAGTGAGCTCATCTAAAAGGCGATGCTTGGGAAGCCTTGAACGCAAAGTGCCCTCAGGTGCTTGGTCGTTCTTTTTGGCCAAGTACATTAGAGCAAGGCCGAATGCGATGGCAAAGGCTGCATAGCCAATAAAACAAGTAACAACATGAACCGTGAGCCAATTGCTTTTTAATGCGGGTAAAAGGGGTTGGATACGATCGCTGATGTTCGGCGATAATGACGCATAGGCGATCGATAAGAACGCCAAAGGCATTGCGAATACGCCGATCGTCTGGTGACGATATTTTCGTTCTATCACCAGATATATAACGGCAATCATTAAAGAGAAGAATACAAGTGACTCATAGAGATTGGAAAGCGGTATCCGGCCAATGCCCATCGTATAGGATTCCACCCATCTCATTACAAACCCAGCGGCGTTTCCGATTATTCCCGCTAATGCGACCCAGGTCGCCCACCGATTTATATGGGGTTTGTGAAAGATCCATGCAACGAGATAGAGGGTCGCGGCAAACCCGTACACGAAGGTCGTAACCGACAATAAAAGTGAGCTATTCATGATTCATTCCTATAGGTTGCTGAGTTCTTCACCAAGTTGATGACTCGCTATTTCAAAGCCGACCCGGTTTCGATTGGTAACACCGTATACAGTGATACGGCTGCTGTTCGTGCTCGGCTGCAGGTCAACAACGATCTTTTTATGGGACATGAAAAATGCTATCCAGCAGCCGACAATTAATAGTACAAAACCAAGGTAAACAACGGGAACCCCAGGGTCTTTGGTTACCTGAAGACCGGTGTAAAATGCATCCTCATATCCATCGACAGATATGAACCAGTCGCCTTTGCGCATTTTGTCGAATGTTGGAAAGCGAAGCGGCAGAGCAATTTCTTGGGGTTTTTTTCCAGGCTTTTCCAGAATTCCTACAATTGCTTCACCTATCATCTTGCCACGGAAACTGTAGTTGCCGGTGTACCTTAAAAAAGTGAACTGTCCTGTCTCATCAGGCAGGTCCACAGTTTGTCCCATAGAAAGATTGTGCTGCTGGATTTCGCCTGAATTTGATGATGTGAGCCTAATCTGAATTTTTTGGGGAGGTGTTTGGCCATAGCTGGATTGAAAGAAATTAACCCCTTTGTATCGCAATGGGTCATTTACAATAATATCCTTCTCGGCTACTTTCTTGCCATTTTCCAGGATGGTCAGACTTGATCGAAACTCTTTGGGCGAACCGGAATCGTAAAAGCTGACTTTGAAGTCTTCGCATCGGACTTCAAAACCCAGAGGCAGCGAGGCATCGCTGTTGCGTAGCCGGATAGAGTTGGCGCTTTGCCCCTCGGGTATGTTGACAAACCCATCGAAACCCATAAACGATCCAATCAGCGCACCGGCTAAAATGATGACAATGCTTACATGCACAGCCGGAACGCCAAGCCTTGTCCAGCGTCCTTTTTCAGCGACGATCGTCATCCCAGGCTTCTCCGAGCTTATTTCAACTCGTCTGTATTTTTTCCAAATGTAAGCTTTGTATAGCGGTAATAACTCATCAGGATTACGTGAATCGGAAAATTCCCCAATCGGTTTTTTTTTCTTGATCGTTTCTACCCGAAGATTTTTCGACGAGACAATTTTCCAGATCGCAGGCCATCGCTTAATCGTACATACCGTTATGTTAATCGCCAATATTCCGATGAGGGTCTGGAACCACCAGGAATAATACATGTCTAAGATATCGAAGACTTGCATCAAACGATAGGCGAATTCACCGTAGGCCCGAATATAGAAAGATGGATCTGCTTTCTGGGGAATGAACGTTCCAAGCACTGAAGTCGTTGCTAAGAGGATAAGGATCACAACGGTAAGCTTAACGGACGCAAAAATATCCCAGAGCGCGTCAAGCATCCGCTTGGACTTGTTAGCAGTTTTCATTAAATGAACTTCCTCATTTAGAATTTTATCGGTCATGGCCTTCTTTGTAATGTTTGACCATTTGATCTACGCTCTGGTTATTGCCAGCCATGGCAACCGGATTGATTTCTAATAAATCTTCCCACGCCTGAATTGCCCCTTCACGGTCACCCAAATCGTGCATCAGAACGATTCCCTTGTTAAATCTTGCGGTTTCGTGCCCTGGGTTTACGGATATGGCTTTGTCAAATTTAACAATCGCTTCTCGGGGTTGACCGTTTCGTCTGTACATGACTCCCAAATCAGTTAACACGTCAGCATTGTTTGGATTTAGCTCAAGCGATTTTTCATATGCGTCAATGGCCTGGGCATGCTTGTTCATGTCAAAGTATGTATGGCCCAATTGAACCCACGCACTGATATTCCCAGGATTCTGAGCTACTTCCTGCCTTAGGCTTTCAGCCCGTTGCGCATAGTCAATATCTGTGCCTGCTGGTTTTGAGGCGGTAGAGGAAACAGATCCAGTTTGATAAATAGCCGCACAGATACCCGAAAAAAAACCAAGAACGAACATTGCCCCTGCTATAATGATAGCTTTCCGTTGTCCGATTGTTTTTGATTGGGCAGCACCCTGTTTTTTCATGGTACACCATAGAAACCTGAATGTTCGCAACTACCAGCAAGTGGTCATCCACTCTGGCAGGAACGTAGCGAAATACATTAAAAAGTGAGAAAACTGAAATAAAAACGAAGGCCAGTCATATCCGATGCCGAGATTGCGATTAAACAGCAATAATAGCGTCGTTAAGGATGTGGCTTATTGAGGGAGAATCAACAGATAATTGATTGAGTTAAGAGATAGATCCGTGCAGATGTCTTACGTGTCTGTAGATTATTGAAACCATCGGTGGTTATTTGGTCAGTATTTAAATCTTCTTTGCATTCTGCTTCGTTAAGCCGGTAATCGTCCCAGGAAAAAGACGCACCGATATAAATAGATTTGCCTGATACCTGACAACCATCAGACTCGCAGCAGGCTGCTTCCGCCCCTAAACCATTATTACTACTCTGCAGGTCTGAATTGCTCCTATTGTGATGGGACGGTGAAGGTATGCATGCTACACGTTTGTTAAGATTAGCTGACGGTTTATTCGATACAGAAAGGCATGCAGAATCAATTTTGATACAGCATGCCTGCTGTGCAGCCACCAGACTTTGCAATGCGACAAATGCAACCACCAGGGCCAAGATTGTATAAACGAATTGTAGAAAAATTTTTTTCATTGTTCGAATAATTGCCTTTTGCACGCATATGCCACATAGTGTCATCACTGTCAACTGTATAATCCTGCCTTATCACTCATGTTCTTATAGTATTTTGAGTTCAAATTATCATGTTGAACCTTTTTCGTGATTTATGATTTTTAAAGTCATTTCAGATTGTTGCCTTCACTGACAACATTCGGTCCCAACGCAAGTGGGAACTGGGAAGGCCTTGACAACACATAAACATATTATTATATGTACATATGATAAATTTAAACATCAATGAGAGACAAGAATCATGACCTCAGTTCAGAAAAAAACAAAGCTCACAGCAGTTGAAACATGCACGACAAAGGGAATTCATGGTGAAATCGTAAAGTCAGTAAGACAAAAAATGCCTGATCCCGTAGCCCTCTATAAACTCTCAGATCTGTTCAAGCTTTTTGGGGACAGTACCAGGCTTGGGATCTTATGGGCATTGAGTGAATCCGAAATGTGTGTCTGTGACCTTTGTGCACTGCTAAAGATGAAACAGCCAGCGGTCTCTCATCAATTAAAGAATTTAAAGCAGTCACGAATTGTAAAAGCCAGAAGGGATGGAAAGATCATATATTACAGCCTGGAAGATGAACACATCAGAGAATTATTAAATTTAGGAATGGAACATACGAAAGAGCCCTAACACACTTGAAATATGAACATAATGGCGAAACTACAGACAGAAAAATATAGAGTAAAAGATCTTGACTGCGCCTCGTGTGCGGCAAAAATTGAAGATGGGTTGAAAGCCGTAAATGGGGTCAACAATGTGGGAAACTGTATTCGCAGATATGGATACTGCATTGTTAGCGGTCGTCAACTAAACCAGAATTATTAGAAAAATCGATCCATCATGACAGAATCGATTTTGACGAAGGTGGTGGTTAAAATGAACGTAGGGCAAGTAGAAGGTTTATTGGTGCTCCCATTGTTTCTCGGCTACCTTTATCTATGGTGGCAAAAGAGGACGATTATGCTGATCGATAATGGTATTCCGGAGAAGTGGGCGAAGGCTCAACACGCGAAAGATTAGCCATTGGAGAGACGCCTAACATCGCCGCACGTCTTCAGGGGGAGGCCAAACCAAATACCGTATTGGTTACGGGATGCCGTGCGCAATATATCACATGCTTCCAGCAGCTTACTATTTATCCTCAAGATTTCATAATGATTTTGAATCAGCTGTACTCCATGCGATCAACGGCGGCGGCCAAAATCAGGCGAGAGCCATTTTAACCGGGGCTTTGACTGGAGCTCAAGTGGGCCTGTCGGGTATTCCGCAACGTTACCTTGATGGCCTTGAAGATGTGGCAAATCTACGAAATATGGCATTGAACCTTGCCCAAAAAGCAACAGATTCATTTGGCAATAACGAAAATAGATAGCAAAGAGAAAGTATCATGGGCAAAAGTGAAAAAAAGTCACACCCCACAGTTTTGTATCTTTCCCATGGAGTCGGACCAATGCCCTTGCTTGGAGATTCTGGGCATAAGGAGATGGTCGATAATTTGAAAATGATTGCTGCTACAATTTCAAAACCATCTGCTATCATTCTCATAAGTGCCCACTGGGAGGAAGCGATGCCGACTATTACGCAAGCCGCAAATCCCCCCTTAGTCTATGATTATTATGGGTTTCCAGAGCAAGCCTATGAAATTCAGTATCCTGCATCTGGGGCACCCGACCTTGCGCAAACTGTTTTTTCGGTTTTTGGCGAAAAGGGTATCAAATCTACCCTTGATGATAAAAGGGGTTTCGATCATGGTATGTTTGTTCCGTTGAAAATCATGTACCCAAAGGCTGATGTACCTTGCATTCAATTGTCGTTAGTGAATCATTTAAAACCGGGAGAACACATCAATATTGGCAAAGCGTTATCGAGCTTGACGTGTGACAACTTACTTGTAATAGGCTCCGGATTTTCTTTCCACAACATGAAAGCCTTTTTTGCTCCCAAAACAGCCGAGATGGAAATGAGTAATAAGGCATTCACCCGCTGGTTGAATGACACTTGTTCGAACCCGAATATTGAAGAGGATGAAAGATCCTTTCGATTAGAAAACTGGGAAAATGCGCCTTCAGCCAGGTATTGCCATCCCAGGGAAGAACATTTATTGCCGCTGCACGTCTGCTATGGTGTTGCGAATTGTGCTTGCAGTGAATTTTTTGAATTAGAAATTATAGGGAAGAAGGCAAGTGTTTATTTTTGGGGATAACCAAAATCAAGAGAAAAGGTTTAATCAGGTTATTTTGAATGTGGCAGTTACCTGGTGAAACATCCTTGGTTATAGGCTCACTTAAAGAGCCTCGACTCCTGTGACCTTATATACGCTTAGCTTGGAAGCAGAAACCATCATGATATATTTTTTTATAATGGGAGAAAGCTATGAAGCCTTGTGGGCCGATCTATT